>JBDWKL010000021.1 GCA_039973685.1 Hyphomicrobiales bacterium | reverse complement strand
GGCGGTGTCGGCCACTTCCTCGGTCAACACATCAGGCGTATTCGTCACGATGATACCGTTTGCTGCGGCATAAGAAGTTTCAACACTATCATATCCCACGCCAAAATTTGCGACCAATTTGAGGTTAGGGAATTTTGCCATAAGTGCGCCATCACATCTAACGCTAACAGTGGTCGTGATGATCGTGACGTCTTCCTTCACGCTTGCATCAAGCGCCTCTGTTTCTTCGCGGCTAAAAGTGCGATGAACAGTGCCGAGTTGGGCAAGCTGATTGTCTTGATCTTCTGGAAGAGGGCACAGCATCAAGATTGTTGGTTGGGTCATGTTTGGCTCTGGCAATGAATGTTGGACGTTGCAGTATAGGCAAGGGGCCTTTGATTACCAGAGGCAATATTGAGGCGTTAACGTACTGCTCGCAAAGTTCTTATTTGTAAGCGAGTGGCTAGCGCTTTATTGATGGGTCATTATTCGCGAACCCGAGCCTTTTGTTATGAAGTTAAACACCTTTACCGCTCTCATGCTTTCTGTTGCAAGCTCCCTTTTCGCCTTCAATGGCAATGCGACGGACAATCAACAATCAGGGTGCGATGCGGCTGGTGAATGCACACTAGAAAGTGGACGTTCGTATCAAGTGCAGCTTCCAGATCAATGGAGTGGCAAAGATAAAATGCCGCTGCTTATTCATTTTCATGGCTGGGGCCGCACGGGTAAGAATGTGGCGAACAATAAAAAGGTTGCGGGTGCTGCCAAAGAGACAGGGGTGATCTTGTTAGCGCCTAATGGGCTGGGGAAATCTTGGTCGTTTTGGAATACACCGTCGCGGGATGTGCCGTTTGTTGAAGCGATGATTGAGGACGCTGCCAAGCGTTTTCCAATTGATCGTGAGCGCATTTATGTATCTGGCTTTTCTTATGGCGCTGCAATGGCATGGCGGTTGGCGTGTGAGCGTGGCGCGGAGTTTGCTGGCTTCTTGACGATAGCCGGAACGCTTTGGAACTTGGAAGAATTAGAAAGTTGTGCCTCACCGATCACTCTGCGCCATGTTCATGGATTAAAAGACACGGTGATGGATTTGCCTGTCGGACAAGATGGCAATCCGCTTCATTCGGTTTACCCTTGGGTGCAACTTGCTGGCTGCCGAGAGGCTCCTGATCAAACAAAACAAGTTGCCACTTTCAACCAAAGTGTTTGGACGGGCTGCACGACACAGCACGATATTGAATTAGAATTGCACAACGGCGGCCACGTCATTCCTAAAGAGTGGATGAAACGCCAGCTTGAGCGATTGCAAAAAGAACATGAGGCAAGCTAGAGCCTGCCCCATCAATCGTATCGAAGCGTGCGTGCTTTTCCACCGAAGACCGTATAGGCGAAGATCGAATACCCGATGATTACAGGGATTACCACCAAGCCTCCAACCAGAATAATGATCAAGCTTTCAGGCGCTGCGGCGGCCTCATAGATTGTCAGCTTTTCTGGTACGACGAAGGGGTAGAACGAATAGGCAAGACCTGCAAAGCCCATCACGAATATTCCCGCCGTTAAAATAAGCGGCGCCCATGCATAGTGATCGTTTTTAAACGGCATGTGTTTCAGCAAAAAGAACAACACCACAAACAATGCACCTGTTGCCACGGGGAGCGGGGCAAGGATGAGAAGTTCTGGAAATGAGAACCATTTATCAAATATGCGCGGGCTTACCAAAGGTGTGGCAAGGGACACAGCGCCCATGCCGGAGATTGTCACCATCAAGGTTTTTTGCGCCCAACTGACAGCGCGTTGTTGAAGTTCGCCTTCCATTTTCAAAATCAACCAGCAAGCACCAACTAAGATGTAGGCCGCTGTGAGACAAAGTGCGATGAGGCAACTGAAGAGAATGTTCTGAGCGCTCCATTCAAGGCCCATGATGTAAAAGCCCAGCATAAAGCCTTGAGTTAAAGCTGTGATCAGTGAGCCGAGAAAGAAGAGGCGGTTCCAGTGTTTCTTTTGCACGTGCCCGACCTTTGCACGAAATTCGAAAGCAACGCCGCGCATAATGAGGCCAAAGAGCATCAGTGCAACGGGAAGGTAGAGAGCCGTCAAAATCGCACCATGCGCGATGGGAAAAGCCACAAGCAACAAGCCGATGGCAAGCACCAGCCATGTCTCATTGGCATCCCAAAACGGGCCGATGGATGAGATCATCTTGTCCTTGTCCGCATCATCTACTTGCGAAACCAACATGCCGACACCAAGGTCGAACCCGTCGAGCACCACATAGATGAGGATGGATAAACCCATCAGCCCTGCAAAGACGATAGGAAGCCAGATAGTTGGATCACCAAAAAGGGTCATCATGGGGTTTCTCCTATTCAGCCGGTACGATGGCGGGTTTATAATTTGGGTGCGGGTCAGCGGGAAGTGGGCGGATTGGGCCTGAACGTCCTGCTTTTCTCGCGATGAAAAGAAGTGTCAGCACATAAGCCAAAGTGAGCGCTGCATAGATTACGAGGTAGGCAATCAATGTGGTGAGTACCATGCCGCTTGAAACATCTGACACGGCATCTTTTGTCGCAAGCACACCGCTTACCAACCAAGGCTGGCGACCAATCTCGGTGGTGTACCAACCTGCAAGCGTTGCAAGCCAGCCTGAAAACGTCATGGCGACAAAGGCGCGCGCTGTCCAAGGGCCAATCTCTCCCTTACGCCAAAACAAGAAGGCTGCAAACCATGATAGCGCCAGCATGGCAAAGCCAGTGCCGACCATGATGCGGAAAGCCCAAAAGACCTGCAGGACAGGTGGGTGCAGGACAGTTCCATCGGCTGCGACATAATCATTAAGGCCCGGCACCACGCCTTCAACGTCATGCTTTAAAATCAAGCTCGCCCCGTTTGGCACTTTGAGCGCGAAGTCGTTGGTGCGGGTATCTTTGTTTGGCACGGCAAAGAGTAGCAGGGGTACATTGCCGCCCGTTTCCCAATTTCCTTCCATGGCGGCCACTTTTTGCGGCTGATGTTCCAGCGTGTTGAGGCCGTGTAAATCTCCGGCGAAAATTTGCAACGGGATCAGCACTGCGGCGATCACGGTGCCTGTCTTCAAAGCCGCACGAACAGACGCAGTACGGTCATTGCGGAGCAAGCGATAAGCTGAAATTCCGGTAATGACGAACGCGACTGTAAGGCCTGACGATAGCAACACATGGATAAGGCGGTAGGGCATAGATGGGTTGAAGATGATCGCCCACCAATCTGTTGCAAAGGCTACACCGTCGCGTATTTCAAACCCTGTGGGCGTGTGCATCCAAGAATTAAGCACAATAATCCAAAAGGCAGACATGGTGGTACCGAAGGCGACAAGGAATGTTGCGAGCGTATGTACACGGTTGGATACGCGGCGATAACCAAACAGCATGATGCCCAGAAAGACGGCTTCTAAGAAAAACGCCGTCATCACCTCATAGGCAAGCAAGGGTCCTGCAATATTACCAACGCGTTCCATGAAACCTGGCCAGTTGGTGCCGAACTGAAAACTCATGGTAATGCCAGACACCACGCCAAGCGCAAAGGTTAGGGCGAAGACTTTGACCCAGAAGAAATAAGCTTCCATCCACTTTTCATTTTTTGAACGGATATAGGCTGCTTTAAAAAAGAGAAGCACCCAACCAAGCGCTATGGTGATGGTGGGAAAGAGAATGTGGAACGAAATATTCGCCCCAAATTGGATGCGTGACAGAAGGAGAGTGTCCATGTGCAGATCCTTTTTGATGAGAGCGTCTGGTCTGATGGTGGTGAACCATCAGACCAGAGCAGGCGCAAAGTCAGGGGGGGAGGGGCTTTGCGCTATTTCTTTTTGCCGCCTGGAATAAGAGTTACCTTATCTTTAAAGGCGAGCACTTTTTGAACTTTGGAACCAAGGCTTAAAAGCCCAATAAGCTGTTCCGTTTCCAACTTGTTGACCTCATCATACCAACCGGTTAGTTGCTCAATGAGATCGTGCATTTCTTGCATGCGGTTTTGAGCGTAGGTGTCGCCATCGTTGGACGTTTCTTCCAGCAAGGCCTCACGAAGCATGGTGAGTGTCGGATCAATTTCCCGCTTCTTTCGTTCTTCAGAAAGCGTGCGAACAATTTCCCAAATATCATCAGGCGTCGTAAAATAATCGCGACGATCACCTTGCAAATGCTTCAGCCTCACAAGGTTCCAAGCTTGAAGTTCTTTCAGGCCCATTGATACATTGGAGCGGGAGACGCCAAGCATTTCCACAATGTCTTCCGCGTTTAACGGATCAGCCGACACAAATAAGCAAGCATAGATTTGCCCAACGGTGCGGTTGATACCCCAACGTGATCCCATCTCACCAAAGTGTAGGACAAATTTTTGGACCAGCGGTGTCATGTTCGTAAGTTCCGTTATTTCAGTAATTTCTGAAATTAAAGTAATAACGAAAATGACTAAAGTCAAGCAGGTCGTAATCAAGGCATTGATGAGGCGCGGTTTTGGTGTAGGGGTGTTGGGTTGATGAAGGATTAGAATATGTCGAAGCTGACGCCGGTTGAAATTTTGATGGGCATTGCTGTCCCCTTGATTTGGGGTATGGGATTTGTGATTGCCAAAGGCGCGATTGAACACTTTCCGCCCATCTTGTTGATGGCGCTTCGTTTTGCACTGACGGCTGTCATTTTGGTTTTCTTTGTCAAAACTCCCAAGAGTAATTTGCGCGCGTTGTTCCTGATTGCAATTGTTGCCGCCGCCATTCAATACAGTTTGACCTTCACTGGCTTGAAAGGATTAGAGGCAGGAATTGCCGCTTTGGTGGTTCAGCTTGAAGTGCCGTTCTTGGTTCTTCTTGGTGTGTTCTTACTTCGTGAAAAACCCCAGATGCGCAAATGGTTCGGCATCATCATCGCCTTTTGTGGTGTGGCGATCATGACCCAGCAAGACGAATTTAGCGGCAGTGTAACCTCTATGCTTCTGGTTGTCGGTGGCGCGTTTTCGTGGGCGCTGGGGCAGGTGATGATCAGAAGGTTGAAAGATATTGATGGGCTGCAAGTAACCGCATGGATCGCCGTTTTTGCGTTTCCGCAATTGCTGGTGATGTCGTTTCTGTTTGAGGAAGGACAAGTTGAAGCCCTTCAAGGTGCAGCACCGATCGTTTGGTGGGCTGTGGTCTACTTGGGTGTCGTGATGACAGCCTTGGGATATTATTTTTGGAACACACTGATTAGGCGGCATGATGTTGGCAAGGTCGCACCATTCTTACTTTTGCTGCCTGTTTTCTCGGTGATAGGTGGGGTTCTGTTTTTAAATGAACTGCCCACGCTGACAAAGCTCGCTGGCGGCGCAATCATCTTATTTGGCGTCGCGATCATTTTGTTTGCGCCTGAACGAAAGAAAACGAAGAGCGCTTAGTAAGCAGCTTTATAAATATGCAGGGCGTCCGCCTCAGTTACATCTCGTGGATTATTCACTAAGAGGCGAGTTTGGTTCATCGCGTCTTTTGCAAGCATCGGCAGGCTGTCTTCTGTCACTTCAACTTCGCGCAGTGATTGTGGCAAGCCGCATCGCTTAGATAGGCCAGCCATTTCTTCTGCAAAGGCTGCTGCTCCTTCTTGGCTTTCCAAGCCTTCTAAATCAGGAAAGGCGAAAGGGGCAATTTCTGCGTATGGGGTAGGGGCGGTTACCGCATTAAAGCGCAGCACATGCGGCAAGACTAAAGCGTTTGAAAGACCATGTGGGATTTTATAATGACCACCAAGTGGATAGGCGAGAGCATGAACTGCTGCAACGGGTGAATTGGCAAAGGCTTGCCCTGCTAGCATGGAGCCTAACAACATGTCACCGCGTGCTTTAACATTGTGGCCTTCGTGGACTGCAATCTCCAGCGATGCGCCCATCAAGCTTAAGGCCTGTTTGGCAAGGTTGCGAGAAATTGGATTGTTGTTTGCACTCTTAGAAGCATAAGCTTCAATGGCATGAACCATCGCATCAATGCCTGTTGCAGCTGTAATGTGTGCTGGCAGCCCGATGGTGAGGTCAGGATCAAGCAAGGCAATATCAGGAATGATGACGGGGGAGACAACGCCCATCTTTTCGTTCGTGCCAGTGGTGATGATAGAAATAGGCGTTACTTCTGACCCAGTGCCAGAAGTGGTTGGGATCAAGAGAAGAGGCAGTCTGCCACCTGTAACATTGCCAATGCCGTAAATGTCTTTGAGATTTTGTGCGCCTCTTGCAAGAACGGCGACAAGTTTTGCCACATCAAGGGAAGAACCACCGCCGAACCCGATTATCCCCGTCGCGCCATAATCAAGGGCAAAGTCCGTTGCTGCAAGCACGATCTCTTCCGGCGGATCTGCTTTTACATCTGTATAAATAACATGCTCAACTTGTGCAGAGTTGAGTGCTTCGATGACCCGATCAACCAAACCAGTCGCCATCATGCCAGGGTCAGTGATAACCACAACGCGCTCCCCAAGCGCTGTTTGGCTCATCTCGCCAAGATCGCTTAAAATGCCACTCCCAAAGCGAATGCTCGCTGATGTGTTAAATGTGAACGGTGTCATTTGATGAGCTCCCAATGGCTGCAATCTCACCCGAGATTATAGGCTAATTGCAGATATTTCCTAGCGATGATCGGGATGAATCGGCGCTAAACAAGATAAGTTTATGAGTATATAAACCTGATTGGTCTTGAATGAGCTTTGCGATTGCCACCACATCAAAGTTCCCCGTCGGTTAAATGGTCTCAGTTGTTGCTGTTTATTGGGCGCAAGAAACAGGTGGTCTTTCGTTGATTTTTACGCCAATGCTAGGCGTTCAGATTAAACGGAAATCCATATGAGCGATCACACCATCACGAAAACCATGTCGCCGCTTGTTTGGGGCATGCTTATTATCTTGTCGGTGCTTTGGGGCGGGTCGTTCTTTTTCCAAGGTGTGGCGGTACAAGAGCTGCCCACATTCACTGTCGTGGTGGCGCGGGTTGGGCTTGCCGCCGTTGTGCTTTGGCTAATGTTGCCGCTTTTGAAGGTGCAAATGCCAATGACAGGAAGCGCTTGGAAAGCCTTCTTTGGCATGGCAATTTTAAACAACGTCGTTCCCTTCACCCTGATTGTGTGGGGGCAGTCTCATATTGCATCAGGGCTTGCGTCAATCTTCAACAGTATGATGCCCGTTTTTACGATTATTATCGCGCATTTTTTGACTGCTGACGAAAAGATGACGCCGCTTAAAGTAATAGGCGTGGTGCTTGGCCTTATTGGTGTTGTGGTCTTGATTGGTGGTGATGCGTTGGACGGACTGGGCGTTAATTTATTCGCACAACTCGCCATTTTGGGTGCTGGTGTCTCCTACGGTTTTGCTGGTATTTGGGGCCGACGGTTTAGCAAGATGGGGATCAAGCCGATGGCGTCTGCGACGGGGCAGGTGACGGCGTCTACCCTTTTGCTGTTTCCCGTTATGTTGTTGGTTGATCAACCGTGGACACTTGCCCTGCCATCTCAATTCACCGTGCTTTCTCTTATTGCCCTTGCCGTATTTTCAACGGCGATTGCTTATGTGCTTGTGTTCAACATTATCGCGCGCGCGGGTGCGACCAATCTTTCGTTGGTGACGTTTTTAATTCCACCAAGTGCTATTTTGTTGGGAATTTGGTTCTTAAATGAGAGCCTGGAAACCAAGCATATTATTGGCATGGGCTTCATTGGTTTAGCGCTCGTCGTGATTGACGGACGGTTGTTAAATCGGGCTAAGTAACAACCAAATTTTATTTTGAGGTAAGACAGATGAAAACAGCTTTGGTCACTGGTGCCGCGCGCGGTATTGGTTTGGCGACAACGCAATTGCTTTTGGGCAAAGGTTGGCGTGTTGCAATGGTTGATATTGACGGCGATGAGCTGGCACTCGCCTCTGAAGGTTTTGCAGATGTTGTGCCGATTGTGACGGATGTTTCTGACCCTGATCAGGTGGCAACACTTGCTGGGCAAATTTCAGAAAAACTTGGCACGCTTCATGCGCTCGTTAATAATGCAGGCGTTGCAGACTTTGGCCCTATTCAAGAAACCAGTTTTGAACGTTGGCGGCGGGTTATGGCGACCAATTTAGATGGTCCGTTTTTGATGGTGCAAGCCATGACGGATTTGCTTGTTAAAGGCGCGAAGGAAGCGGGTAAAGAGGGGGCAGCGATTGTGAACATTGCCTCCATCTCTGGCCTTCGAGCAAGCACATTGCGGGTTGCTTACGGCACCTCAAAAGCGGCGGTCATTCAACTTACCCTGCAACAAGCAGCAGAGCTTGGCGAGCTTGGCATCAGGGCGAACGCGGTGGCACCCGGCCCGGTTGATACGAAACTTGCGCTTGCTGTTCATACCCCTGAAATTCGCGCGGCGTATCACGATGCCTTGCCATTAAACCGCTATGGTAGCGAACAAGAAATTGCGCAGGCGATTTGTTTTCTATGTTCCCCAGAGGCAAGTTATATTACAGGCCAAACGCTGGCTGCTGATGGCGGGTTTGAGGCTGTTGGCATTGGATTGCCTGCCTTAAGGACTTAATAATATTGGTTCATTTTTGGGGTGGTAAAACCCTGCTAAACGATTACATGTCGCTCTAACAATGAACGGTTGGGATGACGAAAGCCATGAAGCTTACAGTCAACAAAGTTGAGCACGAAATTGATGTGAACCCTGAGATGCCTCTTTTGTGGGTATTGCGGGATGTCATCGGTTTGACGGGCACTAAGTTTGGATGCGGCATCGCTGCGTGTGGTGCCTGCACTGTTCACCTTGACGGTAAGCCTATTCGTTCTTGCGTGACACCCGTTGGCGATGTTGAAGGTGCGGTCACCACGATTGAAGGCATGGGTACGCCCGCCTCTTTAGGTATGGTGCAAAAGGCTTGGTTGAAACACCAAGTTGCTCAATGTGGTTATTGCCAGTCCGGTCAAATTATGAGCGCATCGGCATTGCTGGAAGAAAACCCAGAACCAACAGATGCAGATATCGATGAAGCAATGTCAGGCAACCTATGTCGCTGCGCCACCTATCCCCGTATTCGTGCCGCTATTCACGAAGCCTCTAAAATGCTGAAAGAGGATGCGTGATTATGGCGAAGCAGGATACTAAGGACGTTGAAGATCAAAAGCCGAAAAAGAAACGCAGCCTAACGCGCCGTGTCTTTATGCTTGGATCAATGGCCGTTGCAGGTGGCGTGGCCTTCGGCGCTTATCACTATAAGAAGCCGCTTAAAAATCCGCTTCACGATTCAGATGATGAAATCACGCTTAATCCATATTTGTTCATAACGGCTGCGGGCGTCAAAGTTATCGCCCCGCGCGCTGAAATGGGGCAGGGCGTTCACACCACGTTGGCGGCGATGGTGGCTGAAGAATTGGATGTTGCTTGGGATGATGTTGAGGTGATCCACGGGCCAGCCAGTTCCACCTATTACAATGAAGAAGTTTTGAAACTCGGTCTTCCGTTTGCTGAATATTCGCAAAGCGCGGTGAAGAATGTTGTTTCAGGCGCAACGGATGTTGCGAGTAAAATTTTGGGCCAACAAATTACGGGTGGTTCGACGACCACTCGTGATGGCTTTATGAAAATGCGGCAAGCAGGTGCGGCGGCCCGTCTCGCCATCATGGAAGCTGCAGCCTATGAATTTGATGTGCCTGCAAGCGAACTTAAAACCAGCAATGGGGAAGTGATCGCGCCCAATGGCAGCAGGCTTAAATATCAAGATTTAGCGCTTGATGCATCCGCGATAAAGGTTGAGCAAAATCCGCCTTTGAAAGATCCATCCCAGTGGCGCTATCTCGGCAAAGCCATGCCGCGCAAAGATATGGTTGGCAAAGTTACGGGAACAGCTGAATTCGGCATTGATGTCAAACAAGATGACATGCTGTTTGCAACCGTGCGGATCAATCCAAAGCTCGGCGGCAAGATGTTATCCTTCGATGGGTCAAAAGCAGCGGCGATGAAGGGCGTTGAGAAAATCGTCGATTTATGGGACGGGATTGGCGTCATAGCTGACAATACATGGACCGCCTTCCAAGCAGCCGAAGCGGTAGAAATTGAGTGGGGCGATGCGCCTTACCCTTCGGACAATGATGGCATTTATGCCGAGATTGAAAAAGCATTTGATGCGAAGCCTAATTCGGTTCTACGCAATGATGGCACTATTGATGAGGCATTAGCTGCTGCACCAGATGTGATTGAAGCAAGCTACCGCGTTCCTTATCTCGCCCATACTCCTATGGAGCCGATGAATGCGACTGCTTTACTCAAAGACGGTGAGCTTGATGTATGGGTTGGAAACCAAGCCCCAACAGTTATTCAAGAACACGTGGCAAAAGCTGTTGGCTTGAGCATTGAAAACGTTCGCGTTCACACGCCCTATCTTGGTGGTGGTTTTGGACGTAAGCCAGAATATGACAGCGCTGTGCAAGCCGCAAAATTGGCTAAGGCCATGCCAGGGCGTGCCATCAAGATGACATGGACACGGGAAGAAGATGTCCGCCATGATTTTTATCGTCCAGCAAGCCTCGCCCGCATGAAGGGTCTGGTTAGCGAGGATGGACCGAGCGCGTTGAAACTCGATATTGCCGCGCCGTCTGTTTATCGAAGCCAAGCAAAACGGGTGTTGGGTATTGCACCGCCAGGTCCAGATAAGTTGTTGGTTGAAGGAGCTTTCGATCAGCCTTACGGCATTCCCAATTTCCAAGTGAACGGTTATTTATCTGAGGTGGATGTGCCCGTTGGTTCTTGGCGCTCGGTTGGTAATTCTTATAATTCCTTTTTCCTTGAAAGCTTCCTTGATGAGTTGGCTGCTGCGAAACGGTTAGACCCATTGGCGATGCGCCTGAAACTTATGCAAGACGTTGATAAATCTTCTTTTGATACATTGCGTGCGGTCGGCGATATTGCAGGCTGGGGTGCGCCAACAGGTGCGGGCCGTGGTCGGGGTGATGGCTTTGGGCGCGGTGTTGCGTTTTGTTATTCCTTTGGTTCTCCAACGGCGCAGATTATTGATGTGAGCCAGACAGAAGACGGTGTCAAAATCGACAAAGTTTGGTGTGCGATTGATGTGGGCACCGCGTTTGATCCAAGCATCATTGAGGCGCAGGTGACATCCGCCATTTTATATGGCTTGAGTGCCGCGATTTATGGCGACATTACCTTTGAAGACGGCGAAGTGGTTGAAGGTAATTTTGACGAATATGACGCGCTCCGCATCGGTAATGCACCGCCAGTGGAAGTGAAAATCTTGCAATCAACTGGCCATATTGGCGGTGTCGGTGAACCAGGTGTGCCGCCTTCCATGCCGGCTCTTGCTAATGCGGTTTATGATTTGCTTGGAAAACGCGAAAGAGTTTTACCTCTTGGAAAAAGCGTAGACTTTGTCACCGTTTAAGGTGAAATTGCCAAGAGCTTGCAGCAAAATTTAGCATTGAAAGTTTGGGATAGTTGATGAGAACTTGGATTAAACAACCGCTGGCGATTTTGGCTGATGATGCACAAGACGGTATCGTCGTTGAAGGTAGCCGCATTGTTGAACTCGTGGCGTCTGGTGTCACACCTGAAGTTGATCAAGTAATGGACGCCTCACGCCATGTGGTGATACCGGGCTTGATCAATACCCATCACCATTTTTTCCAAACCATGACCCGTGCCCATCCAAGCGCAATCAACAAAGAGCTGTTTCCTTGGTTGGTGTCGCTCTATCCAATTTGGACCCGCAATGTAAATCCAGAATCGTTCCGCCTTGCAACACGGCTTGCTTTGACCGAACTGATGATGTCGGGCGCCACATGTGCGTCAGATCACCATTATCTTTATCCCGCTGGCATTGAAGATGCGATGGATGTGCAGGCGGAAGAAGCAGCGAAACTTGGCATCCGCATGACGCTTACCCGTGGTTCGATGAACCTGAGCGAGAAGGATGGTGGCTTGCCGCCTGATGGGGCTGTTCAAGATACGGATACAATTTTGGCAGACAGCGAGCGGGTGCTGCAAAAGTACCATGACCGCTCTGACGGCGCGATGTTGCAAGTGGCCCTTGCGCCGTGTTCTCCCTTCACCAACACCAAGGACTTGATGGTTGAAAGCATGAATTTGGCGCATAAATATGATTGCTGCTGCCATACCCATCTGGGTGAAACCTATGATGAAGATGCTTTCTGTCTTGAAAAATATGGCCACCGCCCCGTCGACTATTTGGAAGATGTGGGCTGGATGAACGAGCGGGTTTGGCTGGCCCACGGTATTCATTTCAATGATGATGAAATTAAGCGGCTTGGCAAAGCAAAAGTTGGCGTGTGCCATTGCCCAAGTTCGAACATGACGCTTGCCTCTGGTCAATGCCGGACCCAAGAGATGGAAAAAGCAGGTGTGCGCGTTGGGCTTGGTGTAGACGGATCAGCGTCTAACGATAATTCCAATTTGATGGAAAGCTTACGCCACGCCTTGATGATCAACCGCCTGACATATGATGCAGAAAGCGTGACGCATTTGGATGCTTATCGCTGGGCGACAGAAGGATCTGCTGCCTGTTTGAACCGCACTGATATTGGTAAGATCGCGGTTGGCAAACAGGCTGACCTTGCGTTTTACACGCTTGATGAGTTGCGCTTTTCTGGTGCTCACGATCCACTTGCAGCGCTTGTATTATGCGGCGCCCATTCAGCAGACCGTGTGATGGTTGCTGGCAAGTGGACCGTGGAAGATGGCATGCCCGTTGGTGTTGATGTTGCACGTCTACGCGCAGAACACGGTGAGGCCGCCAAGCAATTTATCGATACCTTGTAGCCAGAAGTTTGTAGCCGTTGCTATCATCAAATCGGTTCCATGTTTTGGAGCCGACAACGCCGTCAGCGTCGATTTGTTGGCCAAGTTGATAAATTTTGACCGCGAGTTCTGTCGCAGGCCCAAAATTGCCGTCTGGTTTAATTGGAATGTATTCACGCTTTAAGCGTTCTTGAAGTTCTCGAACACTCTCACCATTGTCGCCGCGTCTTAAAATTTTATCCAATGTTTTTACTCCCCAACTGTAACATGAATGCCGTTGAGTTTGGGGTATTGAGAAGCAGCGGTTGCAAATTTGTATTTATCCCCGCATCTGTTAGATCATGGGGGTGAAGGCTGACTTTTTGAAAAGGTGCTCTATGCCGCGACCAAAGCGAAGATGGCAGGATATGAAGACAGGTGACTTCGCCGTGTCGGATGTCTCCAGTTGGATTGCCGTTTTGCCAGTGGCAGCGATTGAACAGCATGGACCGCACCTGCCGCTCGGCACAGACACGGTGATTGGCGAAGGGTTGATTGATGCGGCCCTTAACGTGATGCCAAGCGAGTTGCCCGTCACTGTTTTGCCCACGCAGACGATCGGCAAATCAAATGAGCATATTTCCTCAACCGGTACGCTGACGTTTGATTGGCAAACGGCCATTAAAGCTTGGATCGAAATTGGTGAGAGCTTGCATCGCGCGGGCATTCAAAAAATGATCATCATCAATTCTCACGGCGGCAATGCTGCTTTGATTGATATTGTTGCTGTAGAGTTACGCGTGCGCTTTGACATGTTGGTGGTGGCGACGAGCTGGACGAAGTTTGGAGAGCCTGACGGTCTGTTCTCAGACCATGAAAAAACCTATGGCATTCATGGCGGCGACATTGAAACCTCATTGATGCTTGCCTTGCGGCCTGATCTTGTTGATATGGATGAAGCGAAAGATTTTCATTCTTCACAACTTGATTTGATGGAAGAGTTTTCCTACTTGCGAGCACATGGTCCGGTTTCGTTTGGCTGGAAAGCGCAAGACTTGAATGTTGAAGGAACGGTCGGCGATGCGTCGATTGCAACCTCGCAAAAAGGCGACAAGCTGATCGCCCATCAAGCAGCGGGTTTTGTCGCCCTATGTGATGATGTTAATCGGTTCAATGTGTCCCGACTTTGGAAGGACCAAGGTTGAGGGCCTAACAGGAGTTTTAAGATGAAAGATCACGTCAATGCCTTCATGGATCATCCCGACGTTCCTGTTGCTAATGCTGAAAGTGGCCCGCTTGCTGGACTAACCCTTGCGGTCAAAGACATCTATGATGTCGCCGGATATAAAACAGGGTGTGGGTCGCCGGTTAAAATGGCTGAAGCAGAGCCTGCGTTGAAGACGGCCCCTTCGGTTCAAAAGCTATTGGACGCAGGCGCTCGCTTTGTTGGTAAGACGACCACCGAAGAACTCGCCTTCAGCCTCAACGGTGACAATGTCCATTATCCGCAGCCGATAAATTCTGCAGCCCCTGATCGCCTCACAGGTGGATCGTCTAGCGGTTCTATTGCTGCTGTTGCAGGTGGTTTGGTTGATATTGCAACAGGGTCAGATACGGGCGGTTCTGTGCGGGCGCCTGCCAGCTATTGCGGGCTAATTGGCCTTCGCGCTACTCATGGCCGTCTTTCGCTTGAAAACACCATGCCGCTTGCTGAGAGCTTCGATACCTTTGGGTGGTTCACACCCAATGCGGAGCTCTATCAACGTGTGAGCGATGTCATGCTTGATGGTGATGAACCAACCTTTAAACCCAAACGGGTGCTTGTTGCAGAAGATTGCCTCACCCTTTTAATGGGCATTGATGAAGCTCGTGCGCTTGATCCCGCAATCAATCATGTAACTGAATTTGCTAGCACAGATGATGTGTCGCTTGCTGGTGGTGATATGGAGAGCTGGTATTGGACCTTCCGTCGGTGCCAAGCCTATGAGGCATGGCAGGCGCATGGTGATTGGATTACAAAGTGTAATCCTGAACTTGGTCCTGGTGTGCGGGAGCGTTTTGATTATTCATCGAAAATCACCACCGAAGAATTTAATCAGGGAACAGCGGAACGGGCGGCTATCACACGTCATGTGGAAGAACTGCTTGGTGATGATGGTGTGTTGGTTTTACCAACCGTGCCAAGCGTTGCGCCTTTGAAGAAGATTGATTTTTCAACACTGGATAGTTTCAGAAACCGCGCCTTGATGTTGCTTTGCACGTCAGGCCTCACAGGTTTGCCGCAAATCACATTGCCAATGGCAACCCTTCACGATGCGCCGATGGGGCTTAGTTTGATTGGACCGCGTGGGACAGACAGGCAGCTCACACAAGTCGCGCTTGAGATGTTCGCGTCTTTTAAAGGTTAGTTGATGGACACTTTAACCCGAATGCGGACGTTTTTGCAGGTGGCCGATGCTGGTGGATTTACGGCGGCTGCCAAAACGGCTGGGCGCTCGAAAGCGCTTGTCTCGAAATATGTGAGTGAGCTTGAAGATGAGCTTGGCGTGCGTTTGTTAAACCGGACGACGCGGCAGATCTCATTGACGGAGGCGGGTGAGCATTATTATCGCGATTCACAAGATATTTTGGGTCGTATCGATGATTTGATGGTGCAGGTGCAAGACACCAACGCTGCTCCACGTGGACGATTAAAAGTGAGCCTACCGCGCACGATGGGTGATGGTTCTGTGGGGAATGCGCTGGTTGAGTTTGCTAAAGCTTATCCAGATGTGGAATTATCTGTGTCGCTGGATGATCGATTTGTAAACTTAGTTGAGGATGGTTTTGATGTGGCCATTCGCGTTGCCAACTTGGAAGATTCAAGCCTCATTGCCCGCAAGATTGGTACCTTTCAAGTGATCACCTGTGCTGCTCCAGATGTCTTGGCTGCGCACGGAAAACCACAGGTTCCTCAAGATCTTAGCGATAAGCCCTGCATTATTGATTTCAATATGAGGCCGCGCAATACATGGTCGTTTTTGGATGACGGTGAAAAAATAAACGTGTCGGTTAAAAGCCGTATAGAGATCAATTCACCCAATGCGGTGCGCGCTGCTGCACTCGCTGGTCTTGGTTTTGCCCGAATTCCGCGTATATTTATCAACAGTGATTTGGAAAAAGGGCATCTTGTTGAGGTTTTAGAAGGATTTGTGGAGGAAGATCGCACGGTACACGTGGTCTATCCCCATCGTCGTCACCTACCAAACAAGACGCGCGTGTTCGTTGATTTTATCGCGGATTGGTTCGCGCATAATGAGGTAAAGCTGGGATGCTGAATTTGTTTCGTTCGATCATGTTGTTAGCTTTAATCGCTGCGGGCATTCATTCTGCCGCAGCTCACCCGCATGTTTGGATTAAAGCCAAAGCTGATCTGATTTTTGACGCGAATAACAATTTTACTGCCATCCGCCACAAATGGGAATTTGACGAGGGCTTTGCCGCTTTTGCAACCCAAGGCTTGGACGTGAATGGTGACGGTAAATATAGCCGCGAGGAACTTGCCGAACTTGCGCAGGTTAATGTCG
Source organism: Hyphomicrobiales bacterium (assembly GCA_039973685.1). Taxonomy (NCBI): domain Bacteria; kingdom Pseudomonadati; phylum Pseudomonadota; class Alphaproteobacteria; order Hyphomicrobiales; species Hyphomicrobiales bacterium. The sequence goes on along the minus strand of JBDWKL010000021.1, from coordinate 86,956 downwards.
AATCTGTTGCTGACTTTGAATATTTTACTTTTGTTCAAATGGGCGCTGCGGACCCGAAGTATGGCAAGCCGAAAGATTATTGGCTTGAGTACGAAGAAGGTTTGCTGACCTTGTTTTATACCTTGCCAATGGCTGAACCTGTAAAGCCTGACCCAAAAACTGGTTTCAAGGACCTCACCATTGAAGTGTTTGATGCAACATTTTTTGTGGCGGTGGAATTTGAAAAAGAAAAAGCAGTCGCACTTTTCGGCCCTAATGACGAAGCATCAGATTGCTCGGCGGATTTGACGCGACCACTAGAAATTGATCCAATTAAAAGCCAACTTTTGTCAGAAATTGGTCCAGATGAATCTGTGCCAGAAAATTTCGATTGGCAAGAAGGCGAACTTTCCAACACAATCAGAGTTAATTGCCCAACCTCATGATATCAAATCGTTTTGTTTATAGCCTTACGCTCGTTTGCCTTACATTATTTTTGTTCTTCAGTCTCAATGAAGGCGGCATCGCGCAACAAAAATCTCCCTTCGGTGTAACCGCACCGCAGGCACCAACGCCAGTGGGCGGTGGGTTCCTTCGCGAGAATTTAAGCTGGGTCTATGAGCAGCAGGCTGCTTTTTATAAGAGGCTAACTGGTATTGTGAAAGATGCCAAAGAAGACGGTAGTGCCGTTTGGTTGCTGATGGGTTTCAGTTTTTTATACGGCATATTTCACGCAGCCGGTCCCGGTCACGGCAAGGTGGTGATCTCTTCTTATGTGCTGGCCAATGAACAGAGCGCTAAGCGAGGCATGATCATCTCATTCCTTGCGGCTTTTATGCAGGGGCTTGTGGCGGTTGTGCTTATTGGCGCAGCTGTCTTTGTATTCAACCTGACGAGTTTTGCGATCACTGAGGCAACCCATTGGTTTGAACGCGCAAGTTATGCGCTCATCGCACTACTTGGTGTTTATCTGTTGTGGCAAAAAGGGGTGCAGCCGTATTTGAAGTCGAAAACGGTACTGGTCACCAATGTTGGGCCGATTGTCCATGAAGATGATTGTCACCACCATGAAGCACATGCCCATCATCACCATGATCATGCACACAGTCATAATCATGATCACCATGGCCACGACCATCATCACGACCACGATCATGAATGTGGTTGTGGCGGTCATGCGGTTGATCCGAGCACCATGCAAGCCCCATTATCCTTGCGCTCTGCTTGGGCAGCCATTGTGTCTGTTGGCTTGCGACCTTGTTCTGGCGCTTTGATTGTTTTGGTGTTCGCGTCCGCTCAAGGTTTGTTCTTGGTTGGTGTCGCATCTACCTTTGCGATGGCGCTTGGAACAGCGATTACAGTGACAACTTTGGCGACGATTGCGCTGTGGGCTAAAGGGCTTGCAACACGCTATCTCACCATTAGCGGTTCATCTGGCTGGATGTTTAAGTCTGTCGAATTACTTGGTGCTAGTTTAGTGTTTTTGCTTGGTGCTACGCTTTTAGCGGCCTCTTTTCAGGGCTAAATTCGAGCGGTTTGCGTTTTTTCAAATAAAGTTGTCTCAGAATATGGCGCGGCGCACCTAAAATAAGCACTCTTGCGTGTGAAAGCACTGGCGGTTGTTTAGAATAGCTCTATATTGCGCTTAAATACCCATCAAGCAAAGTTTGAGCCTATGACCACTTCCGCATCTCAATCGCGATCTTCTACCGATGCTCTGCCGTCAGACCACAAAGACGTAAAGTTTGGTCGCACGGGTGTGTTGCTTGTTAATTTGGGAACACCTGATGCGACCGACTATTGGTCTATGCGTCGCTATCTCAAAGAGTTCTTGTCCGATCGTCGTGTTATTGAAGTGCCACGCCTTATTTGGTGGCCTTTGTTGAACGGTATCATTTTGACAACGCGGCCTAAGAAGTCGGGCGCAGCCTATGACGAAATTTGGAATAAAGAACTAGACGAATCCCCGCTGCGCACTATCACACGTTCACAGTTCGAGAACTTGAAAGAGCGCATGGGAGAGGGCCATCCAGATTTGGTCTTTGATTGGGCCATGCGCTATGGCAACCCATCTATCCATTCTCGTCTTGATTATCTGAGAGAGCAGGGTTGCGATCGTATTGTTGTTGTGCCGCTCTATCCGCAATATGCAGCCGCAACCACTGCGACGGTGAATGACAAAGTTTTCGAATATTTGATGAAGCAACGCTGGCAACCAGCAGTTAGGACTGCGGCCCCTTATGGCGATGATCCAGCCTACATCAAAGCGGTTTGTGAGAGCTTGAAAGAAGGCATCGCCAATCTGGATTTTGAACCTGATTTGGTTTTAGCATCCTTCCACGGCGTTCCTTTGTCCTATCTTCAAAAAGGTGATCCGTATCATTGCCAATGCCACAAGACCGCGCGATTGATGCGTGAATATTTGGGTTGGGGCGCTGATGGTGAGAAACTCAAAATCACCTTCCAATCTCGATTTGGTAAGGAAGAATGGTTGCAGCCTTATACCGATGAAACGGTGAAACAACTTGCAAGAGATGGCGTTAAAAAGCTCGCCATTATTGCACCGGGCTTTTCGGCTGATTGTGTTGAAACGCTGGAAGAGCTTTCAGGCGAAGCAGGTGAATTCTTCGAAGAAAATGGTGGCGAGAAATTTGCTGTCATTCCTTGCCTCAACGATAGTGACTACGGCATGGATGTGATTGAAAACCTTGTGCGGCGCGAGTTGGCTGGCTGGATTTAGTCACACCTGACCCAACCTAATCGAATTTAATTAAGGCGCATTGAGCGCCTTTTTTGTGGAGCGATGCGCCGATGCCGTCGTTACCATCTGTATTGGCGGATTGTTGCTTTATCATCCTAACAAGCGAATCAATTTTTATTTGTAAGTGCCTCAAAATACAATTCTAGGTATTGTAAATAAAAATTTTGTTACTACATGTATAGTATTGAAAATTAAAGGGGATGTTGATGTTTTTAAATGTTCAGCCATTAGATGTTGTTTTAATATTTTTAGCTTTTTTACTTCTTATTGTTGTTCTGTCTGCGGTTAAAACTGTTCCGCAAGGTATGAACTACACGATTGAGCGGTTTGGGCGCTACACTAGGACTTTGGGGCCTGGTTTAAGTATTCTCGTGCCGTTTATTGATCGTGTTGGCGACAAGCTGAACATGATGGAACAGGTGCTTGATGTGCCAAGCCAAGAGGTAATTACCCGTGATAATGCGACGGTTGAAGCCAATGGCGTTACGTTTTACCAAATTCAAAATGCGGCGGCTGCCACCTATGAAGTGAACAATCTAGAGCTTGCCATTTTAAACCTCACCATGACGAACCTTCGTACCGTGATGGGCTCTATGGATCTTGATGAGCTTTTGTCTAATCGTGATGAGATTAACGCCCGGCTTTTGACTGTGGTGGATACAGCGGCTCAACCTTGGGGTGTTAAGATCACCCGTATCGAGATTAAAGATATCAATCCGCCGCGTGACCTTGTGGAAGCGATGGGCCGCCAGATGAAGGCTGAACGTGAAAAGCGTGCGTCTATTCTTGAAGCCGAAGGATTACGTCAGTCTGAAATTTTGAAAGCTGAAGGCGAAAAGCAAGGCCTGATCTTAGCAGCTGAGGGTCGTAAAGAAGCAGCCTTCCGTGACGCGGAAGCGCGTGAGCGTGAAGCGCAAGCTGAAGCGGCGGCAACAGCGTCTGTTTCAAAAGCGATTGCTGAGGGCGATGTGCAAGCGATCAACTATTTCGTGGCCAATAAATATGTTGGTGCTATCGAACAGCTTGCTACAGCGAAGAACCAGAAGGTTTTGATGTTGCCAATTGAAGCGACATCGTTGCTCGGTTCACTCTCAGGTATTGGTGAAATTGCGAAGGCTACTTTTGGCGATGACGGTGGTAACCCACCGCGTGGTTCCACTCGTCCAATGGTGCCACCTACAGGCCGCAGCTAGGAGGTATGCATGTTTGAAAAACTAATCGTTGAACTTGGCCCATGGTCTTGGTGGGTTGTTGGTTTTATCCTTTTAGCGCTTGAAATTGTCGTGCCTGGTGTTTTCTTTTTATGGCTCGGTTTTGCAGCGGTTATTACAGGTACAATCGCTCTTATTGCGCCTATGGGTTGGGCTGCTCAATTTGCCATCTTCGCTGGCTTGTCGCTTGTTCTGGCGATTGCTGGACGCAGGTTTTATGCTGGGAATTCGACACCAGAAGATAATGAAGGTCTTAATGAGCGGGGTCGCCAATTTATTGGTCAAACATTCACATTGGTCGATGATATGGTTGGCGGGCAGGGCCGCGTTAAAATTGGTGATACCTATTGGATTGTCAAAGGACAAGAGAACAAAACGGCGGGCAGTGAAGTGAACATTGTTGGCGTTGATAGTTCAGTCCTGAAAATATAAAAATCGGCTCTTAAGCTGATGTCTGCCTAAATTCTGGCCCCATTAATTGGAGTGGCCAGAATATAGGTTAGAATGTGGGTCAAAAAATCTACTAATTTTACGATGATCATAGGCCGCCAAATGACAATGTCATTTGGCTTTTCGCTGCTGGTGCTGAAGAATATACAGCTTGATCCTGAGTGATTTTTGAGTGACTGTTTCAATATATTAAAATTTTTTTTAAACAACATATTGGAACTTACAATGTTTCACCGGCTATTTACGCTATTTTTTCTCGCCATTATTTTGGCAATTTCTAGTTTTCAATCCGCGTCAGCGCAGGACAGGTTTCATGGTTATCTTATTGATAGCCACGCGCCGGTTGGTACGTCGTGGACCGTGGTCCAATCTACTCCGTTATGGGGCAACCCTTTTGAACAGGGGGCTCCACGAATTAATGCGATTCCAAGAGGCGCCGTGATGACCGCGACCAGTGGTTTTAGGAACACAGCGACGGGGATATATCTACAAGTCAATTATAATGGGGCGGTAGGTTGGATCGATGAACGGTTCATTCGTCAGGATTCAGGCAGGGTACCGAACCCGGTAACGAATGTCGCAAGCGGCATCAGTTATAATGTTATCAATGTGAATAATTGGGCGAGTTTGCGACAGGGAGACTCTGCGCAATCCCGTCGATTAGCGCGGGTTCCACGTGGGGCGATTGTTGTGACAACAGGCCAGCAAGTGCAAGCAGGTGGTTTGACGTGGTTGAGTGTTTCTTACAGTGGTATTCATGGCTGGATGCCTTCCAGATATCTCGGCAAGGCTGGTGTTTTGGTGCCGCAAAACAATCCACCAACGGCTGGTACGGGTGGAAATGGCGCTTACCCAACAGGGCAATATCGCATTGTGAACGTGAATAATTGGGCAAGCTTGCGCGCTTCTCCAAACCGCTCTGCAAGACGTCTTACCACAGTGCCGCGTGGCCATGTGGTCGAGTATTTTGGTGAACGCAGTAGAGGCGGTGGTGAACTTTGGCTTCGCGTTCAGCGTGGTGGTTTTTCTGGTTGGATGCCTGTTCAATATTTAGCGTTGAATTAGAAAACGAGATTGCGACATTAAAAAAGCCGCGTTGGAGAACCCAGCGCGGCTTTTTGTGTTCAAAGGCCAATTTAGATCATGCAGCTCAAACTACAGCCTGTGCTCTGGCGATACTGGCGGCTCTTCGTGCATCAATAAAATTTCGATACGGCGGTTTGCAGCCAAGAACGGATCATTCGGGAAGAGGGGTTCTGCGTCACCCTTGCCAACCACAGAGAAGATGCGATCTCGGCCAAGACCTGAGGCCATAAGGATTGCACGTGTTGAATTGGCGCGGTCAGCGGATAATTCCCATCCAGTATAGGTTGGATCAGTTGTAATGCTGCCAGCTGTCGTATGGCCTGTAATCTTCAAGCGATTTGGCATGCGACGTAGAACTGGGGCGGCAGCTTCCATAAGGCGACGTGTTGTTTCAAAGGGGCGCTTTGAACCTTCTGGGAACATCGAACGGCCGTCTTGGTCTACGAATGAAATGTTGAGACCATCTGGTGTTTCTTCAATGATCACGCTTTTTGACAGTTCAGAAATTTCCGGTAGATCTTGCCAAGCTTGACGCAATGATGCAGCCGCTGATGCAAATTGACGAGGCCGTGAAATGTCTGCTTTCTCAAATTCGTGAGTATTAGCTTCTGGTCCCTGCTTACGAGAATCGTCGTTTTTGACCGGTTCATAGTCAGCGTCGCGGTCTGTATCCAAGATTGCAATTTGTTTAAGCCAATCGCGGGTTGGGTTGCCATCAAGTTCTAAAACACCGTTCACGCGTTTGACTTCAACCACACCGAAAGCGTCTTTTAAAGAACCAGCCACAACTTGCAGCTTTTCTTTGTCTTGAATTGAAAATGATACGATAAGAACGAAGAAGCATACCAAGAGGGACATCAAGTCCGCAAAGGTCACCATCCATGCTGGTGCGCCTGCTTCTGGTTCTGGACATTTACATTTTTCAGCCATTGGTCAATCTCCTGAGAAGGAAACGATCGCTTAAGCGACCGCCTCTTCCATAAATGGCGCACGTTGTTTTTCTGGCAGATATGCAATGAGCATTTCTTTCATCACAGCTGGGCTCTTATTGGCGCGAAGCTGAAGGATGCCATCAATGATGAGCGATTGTCTCATGGAGTCTACCGCAAACTTTGCAGCCATTTTATCAGACATCGGAAGACAAATAAGGTTTGAGATGACCGCGCCATACATAGTTGTCAAAAGCGCAATCGCCATTGAGGGACCAATGGTTGCTGGATCATCCATTGTCGCCAACATCTGCACGAGACCAACCAGTGTACCGATCATACCAAAAGCAGGGGCCGCATCACCAAGCGCTTTAAAAACACGCTGACCTTCTTCAAGGCGTTCAAGACCAAGGTCACGTTCGCGCTCTAGGTTCTCTTTGATGAAATCAGCATCATAACCATCGGCCACAAACTGTGTGCCCTTCGCGAGCATATCATCTGTAATTTCTACGTTCTCGAGACCAAGTGGGCCTTCTTTACGCATCAACTCTGACATCTCTGTCAATTTCTCGATGATTTCTGCAGGTGGTGTTGCTTTATGGGTAAAAGCGATTTTACCGCCTAACGCAAAGGCACCCATAATACCTGAAAGAGGGAAGCGGATGAGTGTTGCGGCCATACCGCCACCAAACACGATGAGCACAGAAGGCACATCAACGAAGGTTCCAAGCTCGCCACCGACCAAAATCGCGGCGACAATAATGCCAAAACCAGCTAAAATTCCAATTAAAGTTGCTAAATCCATATCCCACCACCGGACGCTAAAATTACACTGTGGCCCTCTTTGGAGCCTTTCCCCATTGCTCATAAGCATACGAGAGGAAGCGTAAGATATCGCTAAACTATGCCTAAAATTTTAGACTATTGATGCAAGGTTTTGATAACCATGCTGTCGGAGTGTTTTTGTATGAATTTCAATTAGTTACGTGAAATCACGCAACGCCTATCCGCAGTAGGTCGTGAATGTGAATGATGCCTCTCGGCTTTTCGTCCTCAACCACAAACAGCGCGTTGATGCCACCGAAACCGGAATTATTCATGGTTTCAAGAGCCGTAACGGCGAGTTTTTCTGCGGTGGTGGTGATAGGATTTGGGGTCATTACATCGCCCGTGGCTTTGGAAAGTAAGTCTGTCCCCATGTGGCGGCGTAGATCTCCGTCCGTGATGACGCCTGCAAGTGCGCCCTTCGCGTTGGTGATGCCGAGGCAGCCGAACCCTTTTTCACTCATAGTGATGATCGCGTCGGCCATGCTGACAGTGTCTTTTGCCAACGGTAATGCATCGTCTTTGTGCATAATATCGCCAACGGTTTTAAGACGTGCGCCAAGCTGACCGCCTGGATGAAATGTGCCGTAATCGGTTGACGAGAACCCGCGTGCTTCCAAGAGGGAAATCGATAAAGCATCGCCAATTGCAAGCTGCATGGTGGTCGAGGTTGTTGGCGCTAGATTGTGCGGGCAGGCCTCTGCAGCTCTCGGCATAGTGAGACAAATGTCGGATTGTTCACCCAATGGACTTGCTTGCTTTGATGTGATTGCAATCAATGGAATGGCGAAACGGGCTTTGTAATTGAGGATCGAATGAAGCTCTGACGAACCTCCTGACCAAGAAAGCGCGATAATAATGTCTTCGTTTGTGATCATCCCCAAATCACCATGACCAGCTTCTGCGGCATGAAGGAAGAAAGCAGGGGTTCCTGTTGACGCTAGTGTCGCCGCTATTTTGGCGCCTACATGGCCACTTTTGCCAACGCCGGTCACAATCACACGGCCTTTCGCCTTCAAAATGCTTTGAACGGCCTCACGAAAAGGCTCGCTTAGGTCATTTTCCAGCGCGTTTATGAGCTCTAAAATGCCGCTTTTCTCGCTCAAAAGAGTTTTGATTGCCGAGGCTGTGATTGTATCTGGGTCAACATTTGTCATGGGGAGAGCTTCTAACACGCAAAGGCTTTAGAAAAATAGAGTAAAATTCCTTTATTTCTCAAGGTCAAAGATAGATATCGCAACCATTTGTTTACCATAAGAATTTACTTTCCCTTCAGACCTATTTTGAGCGGGTACTGATGAAAGCTTGCAAAACCATCTGGCGATTCCAGCCGATGAAACGGAATGTTGCGCAGACAAATGTTTGGCGTAAGCAGCTTCTTTGTGCCTCAACGGCGTTCATCGTTAGTATTTCAGCCAACCAAAGTGCCTATAGCCAATCGGCAACCATTGGCGGTTTGAACCCAGCGCTTTTGGGGACACAAGGTACAGCAGGCACAGCGGCTGGTTCTGTAAATGCTAATACGCAAAGCCAGAACACTGTGACCAACCAAGGCCAAGCGGATAATTCACGCATCCAAGGGTTTGGTCTTAATCAAGATCGCCAAGCTAACCAAGCCGCAGCCCAGCAATCTCAATTAGGTGGGCAACAGCAGGCTGCACAAAATGGCGCAAATACCTTCTTTCCAGGAACTGGGGTCGCAGTGACCAGCCAAGGAGCTGTTGGCCCTGTCGCGCCACAAGGCGTTGATCAGGCGACTGTCGGTTCTGTGGTGGCCCAGCAAGGCGGCGGTATCACAGCAGATCCAGCTCCGTTCGATCCAATAGGTATCCGCGCTGGACGTTTCATTCTGCGCCCGTCCCTTCAGACGGCTGTTGGTTATACAAGTAACAGCATTCAAGATACGGGTGGGTCTGGTTCTGTTTTTATTAGCAATCAGGCAGCCGTTGCGATTGAAACTGATTTGGCGCGTCATGCAGCTGGATTGCAAATTGACGCAAATGTTGATCATTTCGAAAGCGGTGAAGACTCCCTAGATATTGATATCAATATCAACGGTAACGTGCGCTATGATATTGATAATGACACGTCAGTTACTGGATTGTTGTCAGTTAATATCGGCGAAGATGATTTGAACGGGATCGCGGATGATCCGTTGGAAGGCACCGTGATTGGTACCCTTCAGCTTGATCATCGCCTGCGCCAATTTGACACCAGAACGCAAGTGCGTGGTAGCCGAAATATCAATGGATCGTTTACGGACGGTGCGGGAGTTTCGTTCAGTCAAGACGATCAAAACTCGTATTTGGTTGGGTTTAACTTCCGTGGCACTCTCCGTCGAGGCGGCACTTTTTCGCCGTTTGTTGAGGGCGATGTATCCCGCGAGTTTTTTGACGAAGGTGCAGGTGGCGTTGGTGAAGGACCAGATGTTACCGGACTCCGTGGCGTTATTGGTACAGAGATTGCGCGTGGCGATAAGCTCAATGGTGAGATCTCGATCGGGTATGGGCAAAACTACGTTGATACAGCAGGTATCGAAGATTTTGGCGGCATTATTGCTGAAGCAAATCTCGTTTGGTCGCCGCAACGCCTATCCACAATCACTTTCAACGCTGCAACCGCATTTGATGCGTTCCCCTCTGTCGCAACGCCTGGTGATACAACCTATAACTTCACGGTTTTGGGCACACGCCAAGTTAAAGAGAACTTAGAAGCCAGTGTTGGCGGCGGCGTGTTGGTGCAGGTTGATGGGGGACCAGGTGGAACTGACGTTACCTATTCAGCCAATGCAGGCGTTGCTTATTCTCTTAACCGAAATGTTGCGTTGACGGCAGATTACACCTTTGCCCGCGAGTTTTCAGCAGATGGTTTGGGTGACTTTACATCCAACAGCATAGCGGTTGGTTTGCGTCTTGAGCGCTAGGCTTTGCGGTCTGTTCCTACACTAATCGCCTATAACAAAATGATCGGTTGATATAGTGCTGCAAAGCAAGTATATCATTGCTCAATTCCCGTCATTGTCAAAGACAAGACTGTCCCGCTCCCAGCTTGAATGCTGGCGGACAAAGAACAAGGAAACTATGCATGGCTCAAGCTCTTTTAATGCCAAAAGCGACTGCCGTTTGGTTGGTTGATAATACAGGTCTTTCGTTTGATCAGATTGCTGAATTTTGCACAATTCACCCACTTGAAGTGAAAGCGATTGCTGATGGTGATAGCGCACAAGGCATTAAAGGCCTGGACCCGATTTCAACGGGACAATTGACTCGCGAAGAAATCGAAAAAGCGCAAGAAGACCCAAACCGCAAGCTTACCATATCAAAGCCAAAAGTTTTGGTGCCAGAACGCTCGAAGAAAGCGCCGCGCTATACGCCTGTTTCCCGTCGCCAAGACCGCCCAAATGCGATCTTGTGGCTTACACGTAACCACGCTGAATTGAAAGATTCTCAAATCATCAAATTGGTGGGTACAACCAAGCCAACCATTCAAGCGATTAAAGACCGCACTCATTGGAATTCAGCTAATTTGACACCGTCTGATCCTGTGATCCTTGGTCTGTGTACGCAAATCGCGCTTGATGCTGAAGTGACGAAAGCAGAGAAATATCTGCCGCCTAAGCCTGAATTGCCAGCGGGTGAAACATTGATCCCTGTTGCAGAAACAGCGCCAATTTATCCACAAGACGCGCCGCAGCCTGACCTAAGCCACGACAGTGTGTTTGGTGCACCAGCGCAGCCTCCGCAGCCGAGAGAAGAAGATGTAGAACCACATTATGATGTGGACAGCGTTTTCGGCAAACTTGCTGAACTTAAAGGTGACGAAGGCGGCGACGCTTAGTTATTGCCTTTAAATTGAATGTTTAAGAACCCGGCTTTTGAGCCGGGTTTTTTATTCATTCAATCTATAATCGCCCCTCAGCCAAAATGATGCTTGCGGGTTCTTGGATGGATTGAAACGGTTTTTTTCCCTGATACTCAAAATGCTCAAACGAGACTTCAGCTTGTTTGGTATGGCCCATTTTATTCAAGACAAAATGCTGTGTGACAGCGGATGATAATTCGCCGATGACTGAATGGAAGCCCCGTTGTTTCGCATGAGCATGGGCGTATGTTCTCATTTCTTGGTAGATGCCTTGACCAAGATAATCGGGTGCGATGGCTGCCATGTCCAGAAAGGCAATGTCACCCACTTTGGGTGCGCGTTGTTTGATGAAAGAATGGCAAAGCGCTTTTGATAAAGCTGATAGTGGTGCGAATTTTTCAGGTACGGTGCTTTTTGCGTGGATGTGGTGATGAAAATCGCACGCAATTAAACAACCAATCACGTGGTTTGTTTTGGTATCAATCGCGGCGATCGATAACCCCTCTAACACCATTTCATCAAAGGAGGTTTGCAAGTAGGGACGGTATTCTTCCAGACTAATGTTGAGTGCTTTGTGGAGGGTGCTCGCGTTTACAAATACCTGTGTTACCAAATCAAAGGCTGCTTGGTTTGTTGGGGCGGTAAGAGGGTGGAACTGGATGGGCACGGTTTGTTTGTTGCTCTAATTAAGTTTTATCAACGCATCTGCGGTTGCTTCTGCAGCAGCCAATGCGCCTTCTAAATATCCGCCCATTTCTGGTGCAACTTCGGTGACACAGAGGTGGATGTTGCGGTCTGGAAGAGTTTTAAGGGCTGCTGGCAATCCATAATCTGGATGGTGCATCAGCGGGGCATGATCAAGGGTGTTTGCTGTGTGCGGATCAAATGCCCAATCTTCATAAATCAGCTCAATTGGGTTTACAGCCTTTTCACCAAACAGGCGAATGAGCTGCGCTTGAACAGCGGCTAAAATTGCTTGTTTATTGTTTCCCCGATGTTGGGCAGAGACACCAAGGAAGCCGAACAATCCAGCAGAGGATTGCGGGGTGTTGGGCGATGCATCATGAATTTCAACCATTGGGCCATGCCTGCTTGACGCATCTCCTGAAAGGCCCGCTTCCCGCCAAAACGGTTTTTCGTAGAGCGCCAAAATTTTTGCGTGACCCGCCATCCATGTTGAGATGGAACGCATACTGTCTATTTGAACTTGATCCAAAGGAGGTTCGATCGTGAGGTCTTGGATCAATCGAGGGGGTAGGGCGAACACCACTTGTTGCGCTTGGCACATGTTGCCATTGGTGAAGGTGATGCCAGCGTCATGGTCTATCGTTTCGGCTATAAATTGCGTGTGGATACGATCTTTGGGTAAGGCATCTGCAATACCTTCAGTGAGTTTCCCCATGCCGCTATCAACCCGCCAAGACCCTTGCATGGAGGCGAAGCCTTGGTCCCGAATGACACGGCCATCTTCTGTTTCATAAAGCTGCATGCCTGTCGCGAATTGATTAAAACACGTAAGGCCTAGATCAGAAATGAGTGCTTCCATTCTTGTTTGACCAGACCAAAACCATGCAGGACCAAGATCATAACTTGCACCTTCTAATTGATGGGTTTTGATGCGACCACCAAGCCTGCCGCGCGCTTCAAAAAGCTGGAAATCAAGTCCTGCCTTGTGCAAATGACGCGCCAGTGAAAGGCCCGCAAGTCCGCCGCCAATGATGGCAATATTGGTTTTCATCGTTGCCTCATTGGTCCGTTTTTGCCTGTTTAATTGGCCTTGAACTTACGCTTCGTCTGGCACAGGCACAACATAGTTGAGGCCCAACCGACCACCATCTGCATAGATGGTTTGACCGGTGATATAGCTTGCATCATCGGATGCTAGGAATGACACCACAGAGGCGATTTCTTTCGGGTCGCCTAGTCTCGATGCTGGAGTGCGAGAGAGCATGCGCGCGCGGGCTTCTGGGTCGTGGTTCACGGCCTCTAGCATTGGCGTCATGATGGAACCGGGACCGACAGCATTTACGCGGATGCCATGTTTGGCAAGGGCGAGGGAGGCGACTTTTGTCAGTTGGTTCACGCCACCTTTTGAGACGGAATAGGGAATTTGGTTTTCAATCGCGACCACTGAGTTGATCGACGACATGTTGACGATTGAGCCTGGTTTAGAACCTGCTTCCGCGCGCTCCACCATGTGTTTTGCAACGGCTTGTGACACGAGGAACGAACCTTTGAGGTTGATGTCCATTACACGGTCGAAATCTTCTTCGGTAATTTCTAAAAACGATGCGCCATGCACAACGCCTGCATTGTTGACCAGAATATCAATGTCGCCGTAGGCATCGAGCGTGCTTGCCACAAGGTTGTGAACATCAAGGCGCTCAGCCACATTGCAATGGACATAGCGCACAGGCCCATATTCGCCCAAGGCTTGAACGGCTTCGCTTGCCAGATCATCGTTGATGTCGGCGATAACCACGCGGGCGCCATCACGAAGAAGACGCTCACAAATTGCATAACCAATGCCCTGTGCACCGCCGGTTACAATCGCCACGCGATTTTGATGTTCAGCCATGTTCAAACCCTTTATGTTTTTAACTCAGCACGCAGCTTTGCAAATTACTTAGACAGCGCTTCGCGTATTTCATCAATAATGGCTGGATCGTCAATAGTGGCAGGTATTGCAACGTCTTCACCATCGGCAATCGCTCGCATTGTAGCGCGTAAAATTTTGCCTGATCGGGTTTTCGGCAGACGAGCAACCGACACTACTTTTTTAAAGGCTGCAACAGGTCCAATTTCTTGACGCACCAATGCGACGACTTCTTTTTCTATCTCTGAAGTGTCACGATTGACGCCTGAATTGATGATAAGGAAGCCTGCTGGAATTTGACCCTTCAATTTATCCGCGATGCCAACAACGGCACATTCAGCCACATCTGGGTGGCCTGCGACCACTTCTTCCATGCCGCCTGTTGAAAGGCGGTGGCCTGCAACGTTGATGATGTCGTCGGTGCGGGCCATGATGTAGACATAACCGTTTTCATCAACATAGCCTGCATCGGATGTTTGGTAGTAGCCTGGGAATTCTGCGAGGTAGCTTTCTTTAAAGCGTTCGTCGTTTTCCCAAAGAGTTGGAAACGCACCAGGCGGTAGGGGGAGTTTCAAAACAATATTGCCAAGTTCTCCCGTTTTAACTTCTACGCCTTCATCGTTTAAAACCTGTAGGTCGTAACCCGGCATTGGAACCGTTGGCGAACCAAGCACGACAGGCAGTGGTTCAATCCCCATTGGGTTGCCTGCGATGGTCCAGCCTGTTTCTGTTTGCCACCAATGATCGATCACAGGCACGCCAAGCTTATCTTGCGCCCAAACTATCGTGTCTGGGTCAGCGCGTTCGCCTGCGAGGAAAAGAGTTCTGAAATGGCTGAGGTCATAATCTTTGATGAAATCGCCATTTGGGTCATCTCTTTTAATCGCACGAAAGGCTGTTGGTGCGGTGAACAGGGCGACCACTTTATGGTCGCTAATCACACGCCAGAAGGTGCCAGCATCGGGTGTGCCAACGGGCTTGCCTTCAAACAAGATAGTCGTGCAACCATGCATTAAAGGCGCGTAGACAATGTAAGAGTGCCCGACGACCCAACCAACATCAGATGCCGCCCAAAAGGCTTCACCTGGTTTGATGTCGTAGATATGTTCCATCGACCATTTGGCCGCGACCATATGGCCGCCATTGTCGCGAATGACGCCCTTTGGCTCGCCTGTTGTGCCGGAGGTGTAAAGCACATAAAGCGGATCTGTCGCCTTAACTGGAACGCAAGGCACATCGCGTCCGCGGGTTGCATCCATTGCGATTTTCATGTCTTCGTCACGGCCTTCAATCAAATCGCAAGTCAATTGCTCGCGCTGTAAGATCAGGCAATAAGATGGCTTGTTTGTTGCCAGTTCAATTGCTTCATCAAGCAGGGGCTTATAGGCAATGGTGCGACCGGGCTCTAAGCCGCATGATGCAGATATGATCGCTTTTGGTTTGGCATCATCAATGCGGATCGCGAGTTCGCGCGCAGCAAATCCACCGAAGACTACAGAGTGCACTGCTCCGATGCGGGCGCAAGCGAGCATGGCAAAAGCTGCTTCAGGCACCATTGGCATATAGATGATGACACGGTCACCTTTTTCAACGCCTTGGTCTTGCAAGGTGGCTGCCATGGCAGAGACTTCGCTCCGCAGGTCGTTATAGGTGAATTTCTTCTGACTGCCGGTCATTGGACTGTCATAGATGATGGCGTTTTGTTCGCCACGTCCGTCAGCTATTTGTCTGTCGACGGCATTGTAACAAGTGTTGCATTCGCCACCGACATACCAGCGGCCATAAATGCCTGCATCTGGATCAAAGGTTTTGTCGAAGGGTTTTGACCATTCTATCGCTTGAGCTGCTTCTTCCCAAAATTTCTCTGGGGCAGCTTTCCACTGATTATAAACTGATTGGTATGTACCCGACATTCTATCCTCCTCCAGACGCTACTAACGCCCTAGTTCCATGCAGGTATAGCCAATAAAGCCGCATACAGGAATCAATAAATTGGATGAGGTTGGATCAATGCAGGAAGAAACGGCCAAAACCCGCCAATTGAGGATGTTTGCAAAGTAACTTTGCACTCTTTGGGCGATGAGCGTTTGGGTAATGAGTGTTTGGGTAAGGCGTGATGTTGGGGGGGGAGGCGATAAGATTAAAGTGAAACCGCATGCCGCTGCGGTTTCAGTGTTGGTTATCGATTTCTAACTGGTTTCGACCCTTAATGGTGCACTTCTTCTACGGAAAGACGATGAATTTGATCTTTCAAATGTAGTTTTTTTCTTTTGAGGGCAGCAATTTCCAGCGGATTTTGGCTTGGATGCATACCAGCAGATTTAATCTGCTGTTCTAGGTTGCTATGCCGTTTGTTTAGTTCTTCAAGATGCGATTCCATCGACATTCATGTATCCCTTTCAAGTTGGCAACAATGTAAGCTCGTCAGACAACCTGACAAGATTATTGTCTTTATGCGTTTGAAAAGGATGCCATACAAAGAGTGAAACAACAGCAAGTTTTACAACACACAATGACAATTCTGATAGCGTAGCAAATGAAGTCTGAAGCGCAATGATAAGTTTTTAAAAATTTGTTGAAATTGAAATTCTAGTTGTTCTCCACAGTCAATTTGTGGAAAAAGCGGTAATTCGTGGTAAAATATGGGAAGGCTAGGCTGTATTCTTATGGGCCACCTTAAAAGGCCATCACAAAAAAACGAATCGAGCTTGTTGCGTGACAGACGATGAAGAAAAAGAAATCCGAATTGAAATCGGAAAATTGCGACAAGAGCACCGTGATTTAGACGCAGCGATTGATGCGTTAATGGAAGCGGGTAAGTCTGACCCGCTTAGGGTCCAGCGTTTAAAAAAACAAAAGTTGCGATTGCGTGATAAAATCACAGCGATGGAAGATGGCCTCTTTCCAGATATTATTGCTTAATCAGCTTAGCCCGCGCTTTTAAATCGGCGCTTTGCTTTGTACATGGCTTGGTCGGCACGCTCTAGCAATGTTTCCGCTGTATCGTTTTTTTCTAAAATAGTGACACCCGCTGAGGCTTTAATGTGCGTTTCAACTTGCTTGGATATTTTTACAAGCGGTTTGCAAATGCCATCCATGATTTTAGCGCCGCGAGTTTGGGCTGTTTCGTGATTGACATGCCACAACAAAACCGCGAACTCATCGCCGCCTAATCGGGCCACGATGTCTGATTGACGAACTTGCCTTTGTAGTCGATAGCCAACCGTCTTTAGCATAAAATCGCCTGTTTGATGGCCATATGTGTCGTTGATCTGCTTGAATTCGTTGAGATCTATATATAAAAGACAAGCGGGTACTGAATATCGGTGGGCATAAGAGACGGCGCTATTAAGTGAGCGCGAAAACCCGCGCCGATTTAAAAGCCCTGTTAACTCGTCTTCAACAGCAATTTTTGCGAGCTTTTCTATCTGCTTTTTGAGGTGATCATTCTCTTCAGCCAAGGCAGAAATATGGGACTGCGCTTCCGGTGATAGGTCGTTAATGTCAACAGCCATCATGACACTATGTGCTCCATGTTAGAGGCGCGGTTATAGTGTGGAAGCGCTGGTCAAAAATTAACTGAGCCAGCCATTTTGCATTCATCGTGTGGCAAATCTTAAGTTTACGCACAAAGTTTTACGCTTTTCCTTGCGTCGCCAAGGATGCTGAGTATAGTCGCGCCTTCTCCTGATATAGTTGAACGAAAGACATGATATGGGTGATAAGTCCCCAAGAGTTGCAATTATTATGGGTAGCCAGTCTGATTGGCCAACCATGAAGCATGGCGCGGATATCCTTGATGAGTTGGGTGTGAGCTATGATGCGAAGATCGTTTCAGCCCACCGAACACCAGATCGCCTCGTGGAATTTTCCAAAGGGGCGAAAGACGCAGGCTATCAAGTTGTCATCGCGGGTGCGGGGGGAGCAGCCCACCTGCCAGGTATGTGTGCTGCCATGACGCCATTGCCTGTGTTCGGTGTGCCTGTTCAGTCAAAAGCGCTTTCAGGTCAAGATAGTCTTTTATCGATCGTTCAAATGCCCGCGGGCATTCCTGTTGGTACGCTTGCCATTGGCAAAGCGGGGGCGGCCAATGCGGCACTCCTTTCTGCGGCTGTTTTGGCCCTTCAAGATAGTGATTTAGCTGAGAAGCTCGATCAATGGCGTGCGGCCCAAACGGCAAAAATTGCGGAAGAGCCGCATGATGAATAAGACGCGCATTGGTGATGATGAGGCGCTTCCACTTGGAGGCACAATCGGCATTTTGGGCGGCGGACAACTTGGCCGGATGCTCGCTTTAGCGGCAAGTCCTCTTGGATTTCGCTGCCATGTATACAGCGCAACGACAGGCCCAGCCTTTGATGTTTGCGTTGAAGGAATGACCGCAAAATATGAGGACCGCGCCGCCTTGGCAGAATTTGCCAAAAGCGTTGATGTGGTCACTTATGAGTTTGAAAACATTCCGGTTTCTACCGTTGAATTCTTATCCCAGTTTTGCCCTGTAAGGCCTAATCCACGGGCGCTGGAAGTGTCTCAGGACCGTTTGGTTGAAAAGCAGTTTTTACAAAAATGTGGTGCCACCGTTGCAGGATTTGCAGCTATTGAAACGGGTGCAGAGCTTGAAGAGGCGCTGGCTGAGTTTGGTGGAAATGGGGTCTTGAAAACCAGACGCTTTGGTTATGATGGCAAGGGGCAGGTGATGCTCCGCGCTGAAAAACCAATGCCTGCAGTTGAGGCCGTCAATGAGTTAGGCAGTGTGCCGCTAATATTGGAAGAACTCATCCCGTTTAGCCGTGAAGTTTCTGTTATTGCTGTGCGTGGATTGAATGGTGAAACTTGTAGTTATGATGTTGCAGAAAATGTGCATGAAAATCACATTCTAAAAACATCCACTTTACCAGCCAACCTCACAGATCAAGCAAAAGCTGACGCACGGCTTATTGCTGAGAAAATTCTGAGCGAACTTGAATATGTGGGCACAATGGGCGTTGAGTTCTTTGTGGTTGATGAAGGTGGCGAAACTCGATTGCTAGTCAATGAAATTGCGCCACGGGTTCACAATTCTGGTCACTGGACGATGGATGCTTGCTCTTATTCGCAGTTTGAGCAGCACATGCGCGCCGTCGCTGGCTGGCCTTTGCAGCCTTGTGATCGTCATGCAGATGTGGTGATGACCAATCTGCTTGGTGATGATATTCACAATTGGGCTGACTATGCCAAGGAACGTAACGTTCATTTCCATGATTACGCCAAGCATCAGGTTAAGGCAGGGCGTAAAATGGGACATATCAACCGTTTGAGCCCTATTAGATAAGGATTCAAATCTTGTTGAATTGCCTTGGTTTTTTCGCGATTTTTTCGCGAATTTTCACACCTGTGCCATAGACAGGCCTTGTGCTTTCTGGTATCAACCGCCCACTTGATGGCGCTATCGGGCTGTGAAGACCCTTTTTTATTGCGCCTTTCGCAAAAATTAACAAAGATAGGAAGAACGAGTGCAAGTACTGGTTCGTGACAACAATGTTGACCAAGCGCTTCGTGCGCTGAAAAAGAAAATGCAACGTGAAGGCATTTTCCGTGAAATGAAGCTTCGTAATTTTTATGAGAAGCCGTCTGAAAAAAGAGCGCGTGAAAAGGCTGAAGCCATTCGCCGCACGCGCAAACTTGCGCGCAAAAAGATGCAGCGCGAAGGTCTCTTGCCAAGCAAGCCTCGCCGCTAGTATTTTCGCGAAGTAATGAATATTCAGGGCTGGGACGTTGATCAAAGCGTATCCCGGCTCTATTTATTTGTAACTGTAACGTGTATTAATGATTCAACACTACTTATGATTTGACCTGCAGACATCTTCGTGGTGATAAGGTCCTGTCTTAATTGGACGAGAAGAGATGGCGTTGCAAATGAAACAACTTAGAACCGCATGGCCGCTTTTGCTTGGCTTGGTTATTGCTGGTTGTCAGAGTAATAGTTCATTTATTGAACTTGAAGCGGTTGATCCAGCGACAGCGTCTTCTGGCAATATAGCGTCATTAACTGAAGTTATTCGTAACAGTCCCAATAATGCAGCAGCGTTTAACACACGCGGCTCTGCTTATGGTTCAGCGACTCGTTTTAAACTTGCTTTGGCTGATTTCAATGAAGCCCTGCGCATTGATAATGATTTTTATCAAGCTTATGCAAACCGTGCGCTTGTTCTGCGTGCAACAGGCAATCAGCAAGGCGCTCTTCAAGACTACAACAAGGCTCTACGAATAAACCGCTCTTATGATGTGGCTTATATTGGGCGCGGTAATTTATATCGTACGCAAGGCAGAGCTGATGATGCGCTTAGAGATTACAATCAAGCAATTTCTTTAGGCACAACAGATCCGAGAGCATTTCATAACCGTGGATTATTGTTCCAGATTAATAATCGCAACAATGAAGCCATTGACGATTTTACAACCGCAATTTCATTAGCTCCCCGTGCTGCTGCGCCTTGGAATGGCCGTGGCGCAAGTTATTTGGCGATTGGGAATGTGAAAAGTGCGCTGGTCGACTTCAATGAAGCGCTGCGACGGGACAGAAGCTCGCACACGGCTTGGACGAATAGAGGATTTGCGGAAGAGCAGCTTGGCGATAAACGCTCTGCGAAAACTTCTTTTCAGCGGGCTTTGCGCGTGAAACCAAAACATAAGCCAGCTGTAGACGGATTGGCGCGTGTAAGCGCAAAACCTAAAGATGCTTAAATGGCACTTTTCAGCGCCATTAAATTATCAATGCTAAATGAAATAAAGGCGGGTTTTGAACCGCCTTTTTTGTTTTTTATTGAGACCTGCGATTAGAGCAGGAAAAATGCCATCAAAACCAAAATGAGTATCACAGCAATCGTGCCCCATTTCGCCATGCCTAAAAACATTGCGTATGTTTTGTTATGCTCTGGATAATCCATAACTGTATCTTTGTCAGCCATTGCGCTTCCCTCGAACTTGAATTTTACCCGCTATAGCGAACAGGCCCAAATTAGGCAAGCGCTATGACGTAACGTTTGATGGTTATTTTGCTGCTTCCATGGCAGGAAGTGCAACGCGGCTTAAAGCATCATCTTGTGATTTTTTCAAAACATCGATGTCGAAGTTTTCAATTTGCTCATTAAACAGCTCATAAAAATTCTTTTTTGCGCGCATATGTAAGAATACACCGCCAAGCCCAATGGCGGCACGATCCATAAACACAAATTCCTGCGGAATAGTCACTGGCCCATGTTCGCGCAGAGCTTTGTGAACATTAAACGCTTCTTTGCGGCCATAATCACCCGGTTTGATACCATCTGCAATTTCTCGCACGCGGTCATCAAGCAGCGGGCCATAGATGAATTTTGCCCAAATGGTCATGGCATCAATCAATGGTCTGCTTAAGCCTTTAAACCCCCATTCCTCATAGGCATTTACAACGCGTGCTTCATCATTGGTTCTAAGGCCGTGATAAAGGTCGAGGACGGCTGCGGCAAAGCGTGGTTCGAAAATACGGATACACCCAAAATCAAGCAGGTTGATGCCTGATGGCTGCCCGTCTTCTTCAAAAACGGTGTAATTGCCAAGATGTGGATCACCATGAATGACGCCAATATTATAAAGCGGGTACCACCACGCTTTGAACATCGCGGTACAAAGGCGATTTCTGTCTTCTTGAGAATGCTCTTTATAGGTGAGCATCTTATTGCCTTGTAGCCATTCCATCGTCAGGAGACGATCAGATGAAAGTTCCGCATTATATGTTGGAACGCGGACCAAATCTTCATGGGCGAGAATGTTGGCATACATCTGCATGTGTTTGCCTTCACGCAGATATTGCAATTCTTCGCGCAACCGCGCGCCGATCTCTTTTGAAATCTCGCTGGTATCAATAGCGCGTTCAACACGGCGGAAGAGCGAGAAAATAAGATGCAGCTGATTAAGGTCCGCTTCTACAGCGCTTGCCATATCTGGATATTGCAATTTGCAGGCAAGCTGTTTGCCATCAAGGGCCGTTGCTTTGTGGACTTGGCCAAGTGAAGCGGCTGCGGAGGGTTCTTTGTCAAAATGTTCAAACCGTGATTGCCATCCGGCCCCAAGTTCAGAACGCATGCGACGTTTGACGAACACCCAACCCATTGGTGGCGCATCAGATTGGAGTTGGCTGAGTTCAGAGGCATATTCAGCGGGTACGGCTTCAGGAATGGTGGCAATTAATTGCGCGACCTTCATGATCGGGCCTTTGAGATTGCCAAGGGCTGCGGCGAGGGCTGCGGCGTTTTTGTCGTCATCGACATTAAGGCCAAACAAGCGTTTGCCTGCCATCTTTGCGGCAATTCCACCAACGCCCGTGCCCACTTTTGCATAACGTGACAGGCGGCCTGACATTCGGTTGTCTTCAGATTTATAATCGTCTGCGGCCATGTTGATGCTCGAAATAGCGTTTATTTTACTTCTATTTATATAGGTCGGTTTGGCTCGTATACCAACGCTTGTTCACAATAAAATGCGGAACCCTAACGGCGCAAATCTGCACAAAGTTTCGCGAGAACAGGATCGTCTATTCCTTCGGCTTCCAATTGATTAAAAGTGGAAAGCACATAGTCGATATTATTGCCAGAACCACCAACCC
This sequence comes from Hyphomicrobiales bacterium, assembly GCA_039973685.1. Taxonomy (NCBI): domain Bacteria; kingdom Pseudomonadati; phylum Pseudomonadota; class Alphaproteobacteria; order Hyphomicrobiales; species Hyphomicrobiales bacterium. The sequence goes on along the minus strand of JBDWKL010000021.1, from coordinate 64,638 downwards.
CTTGGCGCACGAAACGAACAAGCGCTTCATGGGAAAGGGTGCCTGCATATTGCTTGTGATCTTCTACGGCGGTGTAAAAGAGGGCGTTTACTTGACGCGGTGATGGGCCTTTGAGTTCAATTGACCCTTGCGCTTCTTGATAAACATTCGTCACCAGCTCCCGCGCCCGCAACATTTCAACGGCAGATGCTTGAGCGTGAGGCGGGATTTTGAAAGCAACGCCCTGACAATGAATATCACTGAGGGCGTCTCCACGATGAAGGCCGAATACCAAACCCGGTGTTTCTTGCGTGCCGCGATGAACCCACGAATAAATGCAAAGGGCGCGACAATAGTTTGAAAGGACTGCCGGTTGGCGATCTGTGAACTCAAAATCTGGTTTCCACATCAAAGAACCGTAAGCAAAGACCCAAAAGTCGTCACGATTGTCGTTGAAGAGTTCCTCATCGGGCAAAGTCGTCGTATAGAGTGTCATGATGATGTCCTAGCAAGTGCCCATCTTGGGTACAAGAACGCTGTTTATAAAGATTGAAGGTTGTCTATGAAAACTCGCTTTAAATTTCTTATTGCTGTTGTGTTGCTCGCTTCTGTTGGTTGGGGCTTTGGTTGGAATTTTGTTTCGGCAAAAGCGCAAGAGCAGCTTGATAAGGCATTGGCCCAAGTGAATACGGGTGACCGGAAACTTAGCTGTGACAATCGTCGTTCTAGCGGATTTCCTTTTCGCCTTGTGGTTTCTTGTGATGAAACAGTGTTTGAGCGAGGACGCGATATTGCCGTTAATTTTGCAGGCCTTGACGCGCAGGCTTTTGTTTATCGCCCGCATCATCAAGTGGTCAATTTCAAATCACCTGCACGTATTAAGGCGGGCCGGTTAGGCACTGTTGAGATTACGTGGAAGAAGGCGCGGCTTGGCTCCAAGCTTCATACAGATGGTGTAAGTGCTGCAACTGTTCGCGTTGAAGATGCTCGAGCAAGTCTTGTTGATGCACCGCCAGAAGTGGCTGGAACATCGCTTTTTGCAAGATCGGTGATGCTAAGTGCAAGACGCACCACGGGTGATGAACAGCCCGATTCCGTCGTCTTCGGCACCATCACTAAGGCAATTGAAATGCTGGGTTCGCAGTACAAACTTCCTCCGATTGATGTTGAAGGATCAGTCGTTGCCCATGATGTCGCGCCTGCCTTTAGTGGCAAAGCCAAACCGTTTCATTTGTGGATTCAAAAAGGTGGTGAGGCAGACATTCAAGGCATCAGTCTGTTGTCAGGAAACGCTGAACTATTCGCCAAGGGCTGGGTGAAGCTTGATCTCGATGGTTTTTTGAACGCTGATCTTGATGTTGATAGCGCCAATCTCAATGAATTTGTTGACGCGATGGGGCCAGAGCTTGTGCAAATTCAATCTGTAGCGCGTGCTGTGATTGGGGCAATGGAAGGCTTCGGTACGGATTCAACGTTAAACGGTCAGCCTGCAAAACGGGTGCGTGTTGAAATCAGACGCGGCTTTGTCAAAATCGGCTTCATCCCGCTTGGATCAATTCGTCAGTTCGATCTGTCGCGCTTTAAATAAAGCTAGTCGTCATCACCGTCGCTACGGCCAAAGTTGGCGTTAGCGACATCTTGGCCTGCATCGATGATGGAACGTCTGATTTCGCGGGTGCGAGAGAAGAGTTCAAACAGTTTATCGCCTTCGCCGTATCTAATCATACGTTGTAGGGACGATAGGTCTTCTGAAAACCGCGATAGCATTTCGAGAAGTGCTTCTTTGTTATGAAGACAAACATCGCGCCACATGGTGGGATCTGATGCGGCAATGCGTGTGAAATCACGAAAGCCTGCGGCAGAATATTTGATGACTTCTGATTTTGTCACCTGCTCAAGATCGTCTGCCGTGCCGACAATATTGTAAGCAATAAGGTGTGGCAGGTGCGATGTGGTGGCGAGCACCAAATCATGATGGGTTGGGTTCATACACTCGACGTTTGATCCCAATCCTTCCCAGAACTCGGTTAGTTTTGCAGTTGCCGTTTCATCATCGCCCTTTTGCGGCGTAAGAATGCACCAGCGATCTTCAAACAAGCTTGAAAAACCAGCCGACGGTCCAGAATATTCTGTGCCTGCAATTGGATGGCCCGGAATGAAATGCACAGTATTTGGTAAGTGCGGCGCCATTTGATCGATGACTGCTTGTTTGACCGAACCAACATCACTGACAATCGCACCGTCACTCAGGTGTGGCGCAATGGACTTTGCGACAGCTTGCGACGCGCCAACAGGCACGCAGACGATGACAAGGTCGGCACCTTTTACGGCTTCTGCTGCATCAAGGGTGTATTGATTACCGAGCGAGAGGCTTTGCGCCTCTGCCAACGTTTCTTCGCGCCGTGTGGTGATGCTGATCGTTTCCACCAAATTGGCACGCTTTGCAGCATGGGCAATGGAAGAGCCAATCAACCCGATACCAATCAGGGTGAGCTTTTTAAATAGAGGTTCTGGGCGAGGGGTGATTTTCGGCATTATAAAACTGGTGCTTCGACACCCATAAAGTCTGCAAGATGAGAAACCACGTCGCGGTTTGCTTGTTCAGTGCCAACGGTCATGCGTAGGCCATTAGGAAATCCATAGCCTGTAACACGGCGCAAGATACACCCGCGGTCAAGCAAATAGGCGTCCGCGGCTTCGGCGGATTTTTCACCATTAGGAAAATGCATCAAAACAAAATTACCAACACTTGGCGTCACCTTAATGCCGATTTTTTCCAAGCCGGCAGTTAGCCGCGGCAGCCATTCTTCGTTGTGGGAGACGGCACTGGTCATGAACTCACGATCTTTAATCGCTGCAATACCTGCGCTGATCGCTGCACCGTTTACGTTAAACGGCCCACGAATACGGTTGAGGGCATCCAGCATGTGATCTGGCCCATAGGCCCAACCAAGGCGCAAGAAAGCGAGGCCGTGCACTTTGGAAAAAGTGCGGGTCATAATGACATTCTCGTTGTTTGAAACAAGTTCAATACCCGCTTCATAATCATTGCGGCGCACATATTCTGCATAAGCGGCATCGAGCACCAAAATAACATGAGGCGGCAATCCGGCATGAAGGCGTCTCACTTCATCAAACGGCAAATAGGTGCCTGTTGGATTGTTTGGATTGGCCAAAAAGACAATTTTTGTTTTCTCGCTCAAACAGCTAAGGATCGCGTCGACGTTGGCGCAGGCATCGGTTTCTTTTGCCACAACAGGTAATGCGCCAGCGGCACGAATGGCGATGTCATAAACCAAGAAACCGTGCTCGGTGTGGATTGCTTCATCACCATCAGACAAATAGGCGTATGAAATCAGGCTCAAAATCTCATCTGAGCCTGTGCCACAAATAATTTGGTCGCCATGAAGGCCGTACGTTGAGGCAATCGCTTCGCGCAGCGCGCTTGACGCACCATCTGGGTAGAGTTCAAGGGCGTCGCCCGATTGTTTATAAGCCTCTATAGCTTTTGGACTTGGACCAAACGGTGTCTCATTGGATGAGAGCTTGTGCTGTGTTTCAACACCACCGGAGGCTTTCGTTTTGCCCGGTATATAAGGCGCAATGTCCATTACGCCCGCTCTTGGTTGAGGGCGGGTGGCTTTGGTTGATGTTGAATTATCGGCCTGTGTCGTCATAACGGATTGCTGCACAATTTGTTGTTTGGGCGATTTTGCCATGAAAAAACCATGTCAAAGCGCTTAAATATGGGTTCAAGCCGCTATTCATAATCAAGGACTTGAATAAGCGCAAAAGAAAAGTGCGTCGTTTCAACGTTGAAACTAGACGCAAATGTTGACATAACGGCTCTTCTAACAGCCTGCATTTGCAAACGGAACCATAAATGGGACGCGAAACCCCGCCACCAACGAATGATAACACCGACACGGTGCGTGAACTTGCGCTTCGTGAAGCGCGCACGCCTTCCAGTCAATCTGTCCATATTTCAAGAGGATTGCGGCTTGATTGTGGGGCAATGTTGCCAGAATTGGTGATGGCCTATGAGCAATATGGCGAACTGAATGAAGAGCGCACAAATGCAATCTTGGTGTGTCAGGCGCTAACAGGTGACCAATATGCAGCCTCACAGCATCCAGTAACTGGCAAGCCAGGCTGGTGGCTCACGATGATTGGACCAGGTAAAGCGCTTGATACCGATCGTTACTGCGTGATTTGTCCGAATGTATTGGGGTCATGTCTTGGTTCAACAGGACCGCTGTCGATTAATCCTGATACGGGTCGCGCTTATGGGCTGGACCTGCCTGTGATTACCATTCGTGACATGGTCAATGGGCAAAAGCTTATGATCGAGGAGCTTGGTATTGATACTTTGTTTGCGGTTGTTGGCGGCTCGATGGGCGGCATGCAGGTGCTGCAATGGGCAGCGAGCTATCCTGAGCATGTTTTCGCAGCAGTCCCCATTGCAACAGGCGCACGCCACAGCCCGCAAAATATTGCGTTTCATGAAGTAGGTCGACAAGCGATTATGGCGGACCCAAATTGGTCTGGCGGTAATTATGCTGACCAAGGGCTTGTTCCTTCAAAAGGACTTGGCGTTGCCCGCATGGCTGCGCACATTACTTATTTGTCTGAAGAAGGCTTGCAGCGAAAGTTTGGGCGCAATCTTCAAGACAAAGAAGAGGTTGGCTTTACTTTCGGCACAGACTTCCAAATTGAGAGTTATCTCCAGTACCAAGGCATGGCTTTTGTTGATCGCTTTGACGCGAATTCATATCTCTATGTCACGCGGGCCATGGATTATTTCGACCTAGCGTCAGATTATGATGGTGTGCTTGGTAAGGCATTTATGGGCACGAAGACACGGTTCTGTTTGGTGTCATTCTCATCAGACTGGTTGTTCCCAACCGAAGAAAGCCGTTCTGTCGTTCATGCTTTGAATGCAGCAGGGGCGGGTGTTTCGTTTGTGGAAGTTCAAACCGACAAAGGGCACGATAGCTTCTTGCTTGATATGCCTGAAATGTTTGAAACCGTTGATGGCTTTTTGCAGTCTGCTGCTCGTGCGCGTGGAATATAAGGCTGAATGATGGATCAAGTAACACAACCTATTACTCATGTGCGTCGCTCTGATTTTGATGTCATTGTCGAGCTAATCGACCCAGGCTCACGTGTGCTTGATATTGGCTGCGGCGATGGCACGCTTCTTCGCATGTTAGAGGCACAAAAAAATGTCGATGCGCGCGGCATTGAAATTAGCCATGCGGGTGTTACCCAGTGTCTTGAAAAAGGCTTGTCCGTTATTCAAGGCAATGCAGATTCTGATCTTGATCCCTATCCTGATAAATCTTTTGATTTTGTGATTTTGAGCCAAACCATACAAGCAGTTGAAAGCCCCAAAGCCGTGCTGAAACAATTGGTACGCATCGGCAAAAAGGCTGTGGTGTCATTTCCTAATTTTGGCCATTGGCATATTCGTTGGCAGGTTGGTGTTAATGGCCAGATGCCGATGAGCGAGCATTTGCCCGAAAAATGGTATGAAACGCAGAATATCCATTTTTGCACCATCAGAGATTTTCGCGATCTGTTGGAAGAATTAGATCTGAAAACCGAGGACCATCACGCTCTTCGCTCCGATGGAAAACCGATTGCATTCCGGCACCCTTGGCTTTGGAATATGTTCGCGCGTGAAGCGATCTTCGTGATTTCTGAATAAATTGAAATTCAGCTTTGTGGGAGCTTTCTCCCATTAAGTGGCTGTGATGCATTTCGCCTCTATTTTATAGAGGCGTTTCAATGCAGCCTATCAGGTGTTTGCCAGGGCGTGGTGATTGTAAACAATTGTTTGCTCTTGCAACGCGACGCCCTTTGCGTGCTGTTCAGCCACGGCAAAGGTATCTTGTGACGGATAAATGCCACTTTCGAGCGAAGTGGCATAATCATCCAAACCGTATTTCAACATGGTTTTAATCGCCGTTGTGTGATCATAGGTGAGGCTTTTATGGGAGAAGCGAATGCCTTGATCCGTTGCCTCAACAAGTGAATACCAAACGCGAGGTGTTCCATCATTGGCAGGCACACCCACGACGCCTGCATTATGCCAAATGCCATCACCGACATGTTCTGTAAATGGTAGGCCGCTATGGCCTGAAATGATGATGTCTGCCCCGGTGTTCGCAAGATCGCGCTGTTTGATCGATGGGTCTGTTGATTGGAAAATGAATTCGTTGATCTGTTTATCTGAGCCATGCAGAACATGCACTTTCTTGCCCGCAAAATTAAAGGTCAGACGATGGGGCAGGTTGCCCATCCAGTTTTTATTCTCAGTGCTGGTTTCAATTTTAGAATGGGCATACCAGCGCACAGCAAGCCTTGAGCAATCGTTTTCACCATCAAACCCGCAAGCGCAATCTTCGCGGTCGGCAGCGAGGCTTTCTTCGCAATTTCCTTGCACAACATGAATGCCAGATTGTCTGATCAGTGTGCTGGTTTCTTCTGGGTTTCCGCAATAAGCTGTTACGTCCCCTGTACAAATAATCCGCTCACTTGGAATGCCGAGCATCGCCGCTTCATCTAGGGCCGCGCGAGTTGCTTCGAGGTTGCTGTAAGGGCCTCCAAAAACAAACAAAGGTCCAGATAATTCGCCGAGATCTTTTACTAAGGACATGGATTGCTTTTTCGTGGGGAAGAAGAGGGGCTTGCTTGTGGGGAAGGCATTAGCACAGGCTTGAACGCAGGTCTAAACGCTCGTTGTTTTTTCGCAGGAATACCCTGATACATTTCTTTCGTTGCTTCCATCAAAAAAACACCTGAAAGCCGTGTCCAAAATCGCGCGCCACCGTTTTCCATCCAACGACTTGTTAGAAACGATCGACGTTCAATGGGAGGGGTATGTAAAGCGCTCACCCAACCAACGGGCGAAAACATCGCATCACGCAAAAGGTGGGTTAGTTGCCCGCGGCTAAACGGGCGACCATAGCCGAATGGCGTGTTTTCCATTCTGGCCCATAAGCCAGTTCTGTTAGGCACCACGATCAAGAGGCGTCCACCCGGTGACAAAACTCGCCAAACCTCTGAGAGTAATTCACGTGGGTTGTCGGTCATTTCAAGGGAATGAGTGAGCAAAACACGGTCAACGGCAGCATCTGCTAAGGGCAGCATGTCATCCATCACCAAACTGGTGATCGATGGCTCATCCAAGGGCCAGCGAAAAACGCCTTGTTGGGCTGGCATAAAGGCGATGACCCGTTCTGCACTTTGCATGAAAGGACGCAAGAATGGCGTTGGATAGCCCAAACCCAAAACGCGTTCACCTTTGATCGTTGGCCAAACGTGGTTGATTTGCTCCTGCAATTTCGTGCGCGTTTGGTGCCCGAGTTGCGAGTTGTAGAAATTTCGAAGATCTATCGCGTCAAGATACATTAAGCAGTCGGTTCCAAACTAGGTTTTGACGCGCTTTTGGATGGTGCAGCGCTTGATTCAATATTTGTTGTTTATGAAGCTTTTTGCAAGTGAGTTCTGGGAGTTGACCTTAATGTGTAAAGCACCATACTCATTGTCAAAGTTTATCTAACCAAAGTGAAACGTATTATGGCTTCTCTCGAAATTCATCAATTCCCCTGCCGATCTGACAATTTTGGCGTGCTTATTCATGATGCAGATGCAGGTGTTACAGCATCAATCGATGCGCCTGAAGGGGCAGCCGTTGAGCGCGCACTTGCTGATACAGGTTGGACACTGACGCATATCATTACAACCCACCACCACGGCGACCATGTGGAGGGGAATTTGATGTTGAAGGAGAAATATAAGGTTCACATCATTGGGCCTGAGGCTGAAGCGTCAAAAATTCCCGGTATTGATGAGACGGTGCGTGAAGGGGATAGCTTTAAGTTTGGCTCCTTCTCAGTTGAGGTGATTGAAACACCGGGGCACACGCTTGGTCAGGTCAATTATTTTCTACCTGAGGCGAAGGTTGCTTTTACGGGTGACACGTTATTTGCGCTTGGGTGTGGCCGTATTTTTGAAGGCACGCCAGCACAAATGTGGGGTTCGATGGTGAAGCTCAAGAAATTGCCAGCTGATACGACAATTTATTGCGGCCATGAATATACATTGGCCAATGCTAAATTTGCTTTGACAATAGACCCGAACAATTCGGCACTTGTTGAGCGTGTGGCTGAGATTGAGGCTCTTCGAGCACAAGACAAGCCAACCTTGCCAACAACCATGGCCATTGAACTCGCAACGAACCCATTTTTGCGCCCCGATGATGCAGCAATTAGGGCGCGCCTTGGTATGGCTGATGCCAGTGATGAGGCGGTATTCACTGAAATTCGTCACCGCAAGGATGTGTCTTAATGTTGGGTGTTTCAACGGAAACTCAATCAGCAAAAGACATCATTCGAATATTAGGGCTAAAGCCTCATCCAGAAGGTGGCTACTACACTGAAACCTACCGCGATGAAGCTGGCGGTGAACGCGGGCACTCGACGGCTATCTATTACCTTTTAGAGGTGGATGATTGCTCACAGTGGCACCGTGTTACGGATGCAGTCGAGGTTTGGCATTATTATGCTGGCGCGCCGCTTGCTCTCACCTTATCGAGCGATGGTAAGAGTGCTGAAGCTCATCGTTTGGGACCAAACATTGATTTTGGCGAGCGCCCGCAAGTGGTTGTTCCCGCTAATTGGTGGCAAACAGCTGAAAGCTTAGGCGAGTGGACACTGGTCGGCTGCACTGTGGCCCCAGGTTTTGAGTTTTCAAGTTTTGAAATGGCGTCAAAAGATTGGCGCCCTCAACTTCAACGCTAGCCTAGCGTGGGCGATCTGGTCGAGCACTTTGCGCCCACGTAAACCAAAAGCTATTCAAACTCTCTGCGAGTGATCTATATTCAGCCGGTGACTGCGGCTTAACGATATAGGCATTTGCGCCCATTTTTTGGCTGTTTATAATATCGTCTCTAGCATCCGACCCTGAACAAACCAAAGTGGGTATGGTGGCATAGGTCGAATTGCTGCGTATTTCGAGCAGAACGTCAAAACCGTGAATACCAGGCATAACCAGATCAAGTATGATTAGATCGGGTGTTTGATCATTTAATAGTTGGAGCGCTCTTTGTCCGTCTGATGCTCTTGTAATTTCGATTTCTGAATTGGACCTTACTAACGCCCTTTGTAAAAAGTCGGCATCTATATCGTCATCATCGACAAGTAAAATACGAATACTCATGCTTCTAAAATTTCATCATTTGGGATTACTTTTGGTAAGCTGAAATGGATGCTGGTTCCTTCTGAATAATCTGTATCAACCCAAATTTTGCCGCCGTGTGCCTGAATAATGCGCTGGCAAATTGCAAGCCCGACGCCGTCACCTTTTTGATGTAACCCACCAGGTAGCCGTTGGAACATGCGAAAGACATTTGTTGCTTGATTTGGAGGAATACCAATACCATTGTCGGACAGTTGGAAGTAAATGATCGCTACGTCTTCACGATAGCTCAGATTAAGGAGAGGGGGCGTGTTTGATCGATATTTGATTGAATTTTCAACGAGATTGGTGAAGAGCTGAATGATTAGGCTTTCATCTCCTTTCACTGAAGGTAAATCACCAACAGGAAAGAGGGTGCCTGAAAGATCAAGTTTATCTTTGAGCTCGGCTTTGACTGTTTTGATCGTTTTGCTGATTGAAACAGTCTTAAAAATCAAGCTGTGGCGTCCCACACTTGCAAATTCGGTGAGGGCTCGCACCATGTGTTGCGCTTGTTGCGCGCTACTTAGGATTTTATGAGCTGCTTCTGCTGTTTTTTCAGGGTTGTCGATGTCTTCCAATAGTAGTTCGGCAAATAAATTCATGTGTCGCAGGGGCCTTTTGAGGTCATGAGCAACGATAGAATTGAATTGGTTTAGGAGGTCATTTGATTGGCGCAATTCAGAATTGGTCTTTTGAAGCTGAATTTCGGTCGATTTGATTTTATTGATTGAGATGAAAGAGATGGTTACGGCATCGTTGCCCGTTGGCACGGCAGAAACTCGATGCCATCCGTGAAAATTAGTCTCCTGCAAATAAGTTTCAAAAACAATCGGTTCACCTGTTTTTACAACTTGCTTATATTTCTCGAAAATTCCTTGCTCTATTCGCTGTGGGAAATCCTCACGGATTGTTTTGCCAATGAGAGATTCTGTAGATTTACCCAGAATTCTCTCAACAGTCAGATTAGCCGCAACAAACTGAAAATCGAAGATCTCCCCTGTCGCGTCATAAATTGCCTGCATACTCAAAATGCCGGTTTCAGATGAATCAAAGATAGCTTGGTTTAAATCAGAAAGTTTCTTAACTTCTTCTTCTTGCTGCTTTTTCTCCGTAACATCCATGCCGATTGCAATGAATACTTCTTCTGTCCTTATGAAGTCTCGTTCAAGACGTATGTCGACTGGATAGAGTTCTCCATTTTTTCGTTCGTGAAGCGCATCATATAGCACCTGTGTTTCCTTGCCTGAACGAAGCTTTTTTAAAAGTGGCGCGAATTCTTTTAATGTCATATCGCCCTTTATATCGAGGGGGGTCTTCTGCAACAATTCATCATGGTTATATCCAAGATTATTGAGCGCGCGTTGATTGGCGTATTTAAATTTCAATGTCGCCCCGTCGATAACGTAAAACTCATTGCTTGACCGTTCAATCATACTGCCCAAATGAGCTGTTCGGTCTTCTGCGTCATGCAGGCGTTTCGATGTTTTCGTATGTTCAACTGTTTGAGCGCGTAAATTACTGTTTTCAAGCGTTGCGAGACAAATCCGTCCAAGGTTCGCGAGCTTTTCTTCATCAGCTTTTGAGAATTTTCTCGGCTTGGAATCGATTAAGCACAATGCGCCGAGTTTCAGGCCATTTTGGGAGGTCAGTGGGTAGCCAGCGTAAAATACAATTTTTGTCGAGCCAAAAGATTGCGGATTGTCTTTATGCGCCGGGTCTTTGGTTGCGTCTTCAACAACATATATGTCGCTGTCGATGTCCGCATGCGAACAAAATGAATGTTTGGTTGGTTGTTTTGATAAGTCGATGCCATTGAGCGATTTAAACATCGGTTGATACTTGCCCACTATCGAGACAAAGCTCAAAGGAATATCAAATATTGAACAAGCAAGCGTCGTGAGGTGATCGAGCGTGGGGTCTTGGCCTGTATCTACCCAACCGAGGTTCTGACATTCCCTTTCATTAGGAACATGTTCCGTGTTACGGTTCATAATCGCACACCTTTTTGCCGATTTATGTAAGAATTTGCACGAAATTTGGGATAATTCGCACATTTTTTTATCGTACTTTATCTTAGGCCTATATTGTATTGCAATTGGTGATAATGCGGCTATTTATATGAGTCATGCAAGAGGACCGATACATGTTGAAAGACACTGATTCGCGCAAACTCAATGTGCTGATACTGGATGATGATAAGACAGATGTACATCTGTTGGAGCGTCAACTTGCAAAAATTGAAAATTACGAATTCAATACTTTTTCTGCCAAAAATGGTGACGAAGCTATCGCGATTTGCGGTTATGAAGACGTGGATATGGTGTTTTCGGATTTCGCGTTGGCCGAAGGCAGTAGTGTGGATTTTTTAAAAAACCTGCGCCAACTTAAAGCATCAGTGCCGATTATTCTTTTTTCAGGCATGCCCGGTCGATCTGTTCGTCGTTTAGGGTTTCCCGCTGGGGCTAAAGCTTTTCTGTCAAAAGATGATCTTTCACCAACCTCGATTGAGACTGCGATAGATACAGCCGAACACGCATTGCTGATTGAGCAACAGCTCAGCCAACTTGTGCTCCGTGTGGAAACAGCCTCTGTTGTTCGTGAAGATCGATTTTTTGATCTGTGTGCGGTCGTGAATGAATTTGTGAATACACTCGATAGTGATGTGAACAATGTGCCAGTTTCATTACGCCAAGACATGAACGATTTGAAAGAGTTGATTGGCGATTATACGGAACCAACTAACGAAGCTTCGCCAAGTATTTCTTCCGCGTCCTTTCAAGGAGCTCAGATGGAAGAGCAGGCATTGGTTCGCGTGTTCCAGAACATGAGCCAATATTTTTTCTTCGATGATGAAGATGAGGAACCTTTAATCTCGATGCGGCGTGAGAAAGATTTGCTGATTATTGATGTCGCATTGCCAGATAATATAACCGCTTCATCCCATGTTGAAGGGGTGAATACGCTCTCTGATACAGCCCAAAAACTAGGTGGGCATCTGGATATAAAGAAGGATTTGTCTGGGACAATTTTTACAATTGAATTGCCGGCTCAAAACGCTGAGTAAGCTGGTTTTAAGCCGGCATTGTTCGTCAATTTGATGTTTGATTTCTAGCCATTAGCGAAATATTGGCCGCCATTTGCCGTTAGTACAGAGCCGGTAATAAATCCAGAATCATCAGACGCAAGAAATACCACGCAGCGTGCAATTTCTTCTGGTTCACCCAAACGGCCTACTGGAATATGCGGAAGAATTTTCTCATTCAACACTTTTTCTGGGATAGCGCGCACCATCTCCGTGCCGATGTAGCCAGGGCAAATCACGTTTGCAGTAATGCCTTTAGACGCGCCTTCTTGTGCGAGTGATTTCGTCAAGCCAATGTCGCCTGCTTTAGACGCTGCATAGTTTGCTTGTCCAGCTTGTCCTTTTTGGCCATTGATTGATGAAATGGTGATCACACGACCAAAACCGCGCTCTCTCATGCCAGGCCAAATCGGGTGGGTCATGTTGAACACACCATTGAGGTTGGTTGAGATCACTTCTTGCCATTGTTCTGGCGTCATGCGGTGGAACATTGAATCGCGCGTGATGCCAGCATTGTTGACGAGAACGTCGATTGGGCCGAGGTCAGCTTCGACACTTGCAATGCCTTCTTTACAGGCGTCATAGGATCCTACATCCCATTTGTATGTCTTGATGCCTGTTTCAGCGGTAAAGGCCGCAGCTTTTTCGTCATTGCCAGCGTAGCTCGCTGCCACTGAATAACCAGCTTCTTTCAACGCAACCGCAATGGCTGCGCCGATTCCACGAGATCCGCCGGTTACTAACGCTACTTTTGTCATTATGAAATCCTTGAATTTTGAAGGTTTTTTTGAAAATTATCTTTCAACAGTCAGCGCAACACCCATGCCGCCGCCAATGCACAAGGTCGCAAGACCTTTCTTAGCGTCGCGACGCTGCATTTCGTGGAGTAGGGTAACGAGAACACGACAACCTGAGGCACCAATTGGGTGGCCAATCGCGATCGCACCGCCATTTACATTGACTTTATCTGTATCCCAACCAAGGCCTTTATTGACGGCACATGCTTGAGCTGCAAAGGCTTCGTTTGCCTCAATAAGATCAAGATCGTCGACAGACCATCCTGCTTTATCAAGGGCTTTCTTAGAGGCAGGAATTGGACCTGTGCCCATAACGCTTGGATCAACACCAGCTGTTGACCACGATGCAATGCGTGCCAATGGAGTGAGGCCGCGTTTTTCTGCTTCTGCTGCTGTCATAAGAACGACGGCGGCAGCGCCATCATTAAGGCCAGATGCGTTGCCCGCTGTGACTGTGCCTTCTTTATCAAAGGCAGGGCGCAGCTTTTGCATGTTATCGATTGTTGCGCCTAGACGGATATATTCGTCGGCATCAACAATGGTTTCACCTTTGCGGGTTTTGACCACAAAAGGAATAATCTCATCTTTAAAGCGGCCTGCAACTTGCGCTGCTTCTGCTTTGTTTTGTGAAGCAAGAGCAAATTCATCTTGTTGGTCACGGGTGATTTGGAATTCCTTGGCAACGTTTTCAGCCGTTGTGCCCATATGATAGCCATTAAAAGCATCCCAAAGGCCATCTTTGATCATGCTGTCGATCATTTTGTAATCGCCCATTTTTACGCCAGCACGAAGGTGTTGAACGTGAGGGGAGAGCGACATATTTTCTTGGCCGCCAGCAATCACAACATTTGCATCGCCGTTTGCGATTTGCTGCATACCAAGTGCCACTGCACGAAGGCCTGACCCACAAACTTGATTGAGGCCCCATGCGCTTGCTTCAATGGGAACGCCTGCATTGATAGATGCTTGGCGGGCAGGGTTTTGGCCTTGGCCTGCTGTTAGCACTTGTCCCAAGATTACTTCATCGACATCAGCGGCTTCGACTTTTGCGTTTTCAAGAACGCCTTTGATAACAGCTGATCCTAGGTCGTGGGCAGGGGTCGCCGCAAAAGATCCACTGAATGAACCAACAGCCGTACGGCCTGCGCTAACAATAACTATGTCGTTTGAACTCATGGGAGACCTCTCTCAGGGTGTATATTTAATCGACTAAAAATAAATTGCTGCAGTGCAGCATTTTTGGACACATACTATAGTTAACGTTAAAAAGTAAACGTTGGAAATGGTTTAGTGGCAATTTTTGCAAAAAAACATTTGTGATCAAGATGAATTCATCAAGAATCGCGCTTATCTCATTGTGCTCTGCGACAACACAGTTATGGTAGATATGAGATACAGTTGTGGTTGGAGAGTAACGTGGCAAAATCAGAAGATAGCATCGTCATCAAGAAATATGCGAACCGGCGATTATACAACACTGGTACAAGCACTTATGTAACACTCGAAGACCTCGCCGTGATGGTGAAGGCTGAGGATGATTTTGTCGTAATTGACGCCAAAAGTGGCGACGATATTACGCGCTCTGTGCTGACACAAATTATCTTTGAACAAGAAGCAAAAGGCCAAACGCTTTTGCCGGTGGCTTTTCTTCGTAACCTCATCCAATTTTACGGGGACAGCGTACAGTCGATTGTTCCAAGCTATCTTGAGCATTCAATGGACTCCTTTCGCGAACAGCGCGAGAGTTTCCAAGAACAAATGGGCGCAGGTTTTGATCCCTCGAATGCTGTGGACATGATGGCCGAGCAAACCCGCAAGAACACAGAGATTTTTCAAAACGCGATGCGTATGTTTATGCCATTTGCTTCAGGTGCGGCTGATGAGGCGACACCACCAAGCGGTTCTGAAGAACCAAAAGATTCAGATGAGTTAGAAGCGATGAAGGCACAACTTGCTGAAATGCAGGCGACAATTAAGTCGATGTCTGAGAAGTAATTTACGAGGGACTGACACATAATTGATCGGGCCGCCCTTAATTGGCCCACCCTTTGCTACTACCTAAGTGGGACGCTGCGAAACTGGGGATTTTGTTTCGCTTTGACGCAAAGGTAGCTTTGAACGATGAGAATTGTATCAAAACGGCACAACCATTATGAAACGAAACAGGTTCAATCTGTTGAGTTCATCAAAAATGCAGCGAATGATGATGGTTCTTTTGAAGAGCGCCAACAACGCGCCACATCCCACAAGCCTGCCAATTATTTTGCCGGCACCAATAATTTCGCCGGACAAAGCGCTATCCTTGCCCAAATCATCGTCTCTCGTGAAGATGACAATGTGATCAACGGTCTTAATGCTGCCCAAACACTTGCTGCAAATGCAGGATATGGCGAGGCCTTAGATCGCAAACAAGTGCGTATGGAAACCGGCAGTTTTCTAGCTGATGCGGCTTAGGGCTTGCACCCTAAGTGTCCATTGCTTCCAACTGATCAATAAAGCCTTCAATCAAAGACAGACCTTTTTGCCAAAAAGCGGGATCTGCAGCATTAAGGCCGAAGGGGGCGAGTAGGTCTGAATGGTGTTTCGTGCCGCCCGCTTTTAGAAGGTCGAAATACTTTTCTTGAAAACCCTCTTCCGCACCTTCGTAAACGGCATAAAGTGAGTTTACGAGGCAATCACCGAATGCATAGGCATAGACGTAAAACGGTGAGTGGATGAAGTGCGGAATATAAGTCCAGAACGTTTCGTATCCTTCGCCGCAAACAATGGCTGGGCCCAAGCTTTCTTTTTGAACACCCATCCAAATGTCACCGATTTGCTCTGATGTTAGTTCGCCTTCGCGGCGGGCTATGTGGATGCGTCGCTCAAAGGTGTAAAACGCAATTTGGCGTACCACCGTGTTGAGCATGTCCTCGACCTTTGAGGCGAGCATGATTTTGCGCTCTTGCTTGTCTTCGATTTTATCCAAAATTGAGCGGAAGGTGAGCATCTCGCCGAAAACACTGGCTGTCTCTGCAAGTGTTAAGGGGGTCGGTGCCATCAAAGCACCTTGTGGGCCTGCAAGTACTTGGTGCACGCCGTGGCCGAGTTCATGGGCAAGCGTCATCACATCACGAATTTTGCCTTGATAATTCATCAAAACATAAGGGTGAGCGCTTGGTACTGTTGGGTGTGAGAAAGCGCCGGGCGCTTTGCCTTCACGCACGGGTGCATCAATCCAGCCCTTGTTGAAAAAGTCCGCCGCAATGTCGCGCATCTCTGGAGAGAACGCGCCATAGGCTGACAGGATGGTTTCCTGTGCACTTTCCCATGAGATCGGTTTGGTGTCTTTGCGCGGTAGCGGCGCGTTGCGGTCCCAATGGTTCAAGGTCTCTTGGCCGAGCCATTTTGCTTTGAGTTTGTAATAACGGTGAGAAAGGCGCGGATAGGCATCGCTCACGGCTTTTTCCAACGCATCAACAACATCCCGTTCTACACGGTTTGCAAGGTGGCGACTGTCTGCAACATCTTCATAGCCACGCCAGCGATCTGAAATCTCTTTGTCTTTTGCAAGCGTGTTGGTGATCAGCGTGAAGAGCCGCAGGTTTTCGCCAAACACTTTCGCAAGTGCATCAGAGGCTTGCTTGCGCGTGGCACTATCATCACTCACCAAAAGATTGAGCGTTTGTTCAATCGCGAGCGTTTTGCCATCAACGTCAAAACGCAGACCGGCCATTGTTTCATCAAACAATCGATTAAAAGCGCCGCGACCTGTGACAGATTTTTCGTGGAATAATTCTTCGGTTTTCTCATCCAATTGATAAGGCTTATCAAGGCGCAAATCTTCAAACCACGGGCGATAGTAGGCAAGTCCTTCATGGGAAAGGGCTGCCTCAATTGCTTCATCTTCGATGGTGTTTAGTTCAAGGCCGAAAAACAAAAGATTTGAGCTAATCGCTGTAATCTGCTCATTCATGTCGCCGTAGAATTTGGCGCGAACAGGATCAGTGGTGTTACTTGCATAAGAAAGACCCGCAAATGAACCAATGCGGCCAAGGCGGTCTTGCATGGCTTCGAATTGTTTGATCGCGGTGAAGAGAGCGTCAGGAGAATTCTTGGCAAACTCTTCAAGCTTTCCGCGATAGGCGCTTGCAAATTCTTCAGCCTCTTTATTCGATAATTCCAAATCCCTTTTTAACTCAGGGCTGTCGATTGCAGGATAAAGATCCGTGAGGTCCCATTCTGGCAAATTACCCAAATTGATGTCTTGTGAGGCAGCTGCGTCTTGAGCGTGGGTCGGAAGGGGCTGGGAAAAAAGCACTTCAATGTCTCCTAAATACGTATAGCTGAATCAATAAGGAGCTTGCTTAGAAACACAAGTGACAAATTAACAATTGTCTTTCCCTATGCCTCAAATCAGGGCGGTCTGAATGTGAAAAAAATCCGTTTGTGCCGAAATGAAGCGTAAATATTAATCGGGCGTTAACCGATTCTCCCTCATTTTAAAGAGGAACTGTTAGGAGCCATTATGCTCCTTCTTGGAATTTGGACTAAGGTTTAGCGTTTTATGAAAACGAAAATTCTGATCGTTGATGATGATCCGGTACAACTACGTTTGCTCGATGGTGTTTTAACAAAGTTTGGATGTGACGTGATCTCCGCAAGTGGCGGGGAAGAAGCGTTGTCTATGCTTGAAGAACATGATGTGGATGTGGTGGTGCTTGACCTTGTCATGCCGGACCTTGATGGCATGGCCGTTTTGGAGCGTATGCGCAAAACTGGCAGCCTTGTCCCTGTCATCGTGCAAACCTCGCAAGGTGGTATTGATACGGTGGTGAGCGCCATGCGAGCGGGTGCCCATGATTTTGTGGTCAAACCGTTTTCGCCTGAACGTCTTAATGTCTCCATCCAAAATGCCCTGAAGATCAACACGTTAGAAACTGAGTTGCAACGTGCTAAGCGTACGGTTTCTGGTCAGTTGACCTTTAAAGATATGATCACCTCCAGCCCGCGTATGCATCGGGTGATTGACCTTGGAGAACGTGCGGCGGCTTCCAATATTCCGATCCTGCTGGAAGGTGAATCTGGCGTCGGTAAAGAGATGATGGCGCGGGCGATCCAAGGGTCATCCAACCGTCAAACCAAACCATTTGTCACAGTCAACTGTGGTGCCATTCCTGAAAATTTGGTTGAGTCCATTCTTTTTGGCCATGAAAAAGGGGCGTTTACGGGGGCTGTTGAAAAGCAGATCGGTAAATTTCAAGAAGCGGATGGCGGTACTCTATTCCTTGATGAAGTCGGAGAATTGCCACTTGATGTTCAGGTGAAGTTGCTGCGTGCTTTGCAAGAAGGTGAAGTTGATCCTGTTGGTGCGAGAGCGCCAGTGAAGGTTGATATTCGGATTATTTCAGCCACCAATCGCAGTCTGCTTGATATGGTGAAAGAAGGCGCTTTCCGCGAAGATCTATATTATCGCTTGAACGTGTTTCCAATCACCATTCCACCTTTACGTGAGCATACCGAAGATATTCCAGAACTTGCTCGCCATTTCACCACAAGGTTTGCGGTGGAAGAAGGTCGGCGGCATATTCGTGGCTTGACGAAACATGCGATTGAAATGTTGATGGCTTATTCTTGGCCTGGCAATATTAGACAATTGGAAAATGCCGTTTTTCGCGCTGTGGTGCTATGTGATAGTGCAGAGCTAACACCCGCAGAATTTCCGCAAATTGCGACCGTTGTTGATGGCAATGCAGATCGAGCCATGCCGCCAGCATTGCCGACAATGCCACAACCCTCATTGATGTCTGACTTACATGTTCTTGATGATCCAAACATGATCGGAGGGCATGAAGGTCTTTTTAGCAGCGTTGAAGACGAGCAAGATGCTGCGATGCATTTGATGGATGTGACCGATAATGTGCGTCCACTTGATGAGTTGGAAGCTGAAATTATTGAGACAGCGGTCAGACACTATGGCGGGCAAATGTCTGAAGTCGCGCGCAGACTTGGAATTGGGCGTTCAACGCTCTATCGCAAAATCAAGGAATACGACATCGATGTAGAAGTGAGTGCGGCTTAAGTTTGCAGTATTGGTGGGATTTAGTCCGAAAACTGTGAATCTTTTGAAATACAACACGGAAACTGAAGCATAAAAACCACAATAGGCTACAAAGAAACGAATCACATGGATTTGTATTGCTTATCACGTAGATATTTGGTTTTTGAATTTTAAAATTGAGACTGGGTCTAAACGGTATGATTTCGAGAACATTTTTGTGGGTTTCCACCGCACTTGCCATGACTGCAACTGCGGCATTAGCAACAGATGCGAATGTGCAATCTTCTGCGGAAACAAAACTGGCTTCTTTGACAGGTGCTGAAAGCACTCTTGCTCATCCAGAACTCCTGAAAACACCTGAAAAAACTGCTCTTTCAACGCCACTGGTTGACCCTGAAAGGCTGCTTGATCAAGCGCCTGAATCTGATGATGCGGGTGCGATTGTTTCTGAGACAGCTGCAAATGGTGCCGTTGCCGTGGCAATTGAGGGCATTGTCGGTGAGCTTTTCAATACAGGTGATGCTGTTGACCGTGAAAACCGCGAAGCCATTGCCGATTTTTATGGTGAGCGCAATTATCAACCTGTTTGGGTGAAAGACGGCGTTTTGACGCAAGAAGCCAATCTTTTGATTGAGCGAC
Source organism: Hyphomicrobiales bacterium (assembly GCA_039973685.1). Classification (NCBI taxonomy): domain Bacteria; kingdom Pseudomonadati; phylum Pseudomonadota; class Alphaproteobacteria; order Hyphomicrobiales; species Hyphomicrobiales bacterium. The sequence goes on along the minus strand of JBDWKL010000021.1, from coordinate 44,855 downwards.
TTAATAATGCTTCAGTCGATGGTTTGGATCCGTCAGATTATCCAGTTTATGAGCTTGATGGCTATGAAGATGCTGGTTCAGTTGCGGGTGCAGAAATGCAGTTGACTGAAACGCTCCTTAAGTATGCGCGCCATGCTCAAGGTGGCCGGTTGGTTCCAAGCAAAGTAAGCCATGGTTTTAAGAATAAGCCTGTTTATCCAGAACCAGCAGAAGTGCTGGTTAAGCTTGCAAATAGCGTCGACAAAGTTGCGGCACTTTCTAGCTACAATCCCCCGCATAAGGGATTTAAGGCATTAAAAGCTGAGCTTGAACGCATGCAAGCTGCCACGGCCATTGAACCAAACGTTATCGTGCCTGAAGGCAAGACCCTTTATAAAGGTGTGCGTAGTGACCGTGTCGCTATTTTGCGCGAGCGATTGAATGTGCCGGTGATTGACGACGAAGATCCGAGAGAATTCGACAAGCCGCTACAAGCAGCGGTGCGTGCCTTTCAAAAAGAACATCACCTTATTGCTGATGCGGTTGTCGGTTCAAAAACGCTGAGATTTTTGAACGGTAAAACGAGCAATCGGGTTCATGATATTGTTGCCAATATGGAACGCTGGCGCTGGTTGCCGCGCGACATGGGCAATTTGCATGTGGTGGCGAATGTTCCTTCTTATAATGCGACTGTTTATAAGAATGGCGACAATATTCACCGCACCCGCGTGGTGGTTGGTAAAACCAAACACGCCACACCGATTTTTTCTGACCACATGGAATTTGTGGTCGTAAATCCGCATTGGAATGTGCCGTATTCAATCGCTTCTAAAGAGCTTTTGCCGAAAATTAGATCCAACCCATCTTATGTGAGTAGCCGCAATTACGAGATTATTCGTGGTGGGCGTGTGGTTGATCCAACGTCGGTGAATTGGAATGAAAACAGCTTCAGAAAAGTGCGCATTCGCCAGAAACCAGGTGGCCGTAATGCTCTTGGTCTTGTGAAGTTCTTGTTCCCGAATGAACACGCAATTTATTTTCATGATACGCCGTCAAAAAGCCTTTTCCAGCGCGTTTCAAGAGCCTACAGCCATGGGTGTGTGCGTATTCATAACCCATTCAAATTTGGCGATGTGTTGATGAAACACTCTAAAGGCTGGAAAAATGGCCGTTTGCGTTCAATGGTTGGTGGCAAAGAAAAATACATTAAGCTCAGAGGTGATGAGCGTATTCAAGTACACTTGACCTACTTCACAGCGGTTGCTGACGAAGATGGAAAAATTTCATATAAATCAGATCTTTACGGACACCATAAGCGTGTAAAGCGTGCGCTCGGACTTCTGTAAAGCTTCATTTCAAGATCAGTTTTGTTGATTAAATCCCGTCTCATTGTTAATCTTTGATTAACCATGATTGGACGGGTTATGCCCATTTGTGAGGCGCTGCCCCAATCTTGTCATAGTCAAGGTTCAAAAGTGGGTGGAATAATGCAGTGTTTTTTGGTAAATGTCTGTTAACGCTAAACACCGATAATAGGGACTGGGGAAGCTGAAGTTGTGCTAAGTATCGGTGTAGGAACAACGCTTTTGAGAAACAATATTGTAATGAATTTTGCGCAGCGTGCATTTGCTCGCGCTCTCCGTAAATCAAAAGCGGTGAAAAGATTGGCGAACGCCACTCTTTCTGCAGCGCTTAGTGTTGGCGTATTGGTTGCTCCAATTCCTTATCAAGGTGTTAGTGAAGCGAATGCTGCAGGCGGCACGCGCACACTCTGGGTGCATTTCACGCATACGGGCGAAGAAAAGAAAATCACCTTCCGCCGTAATGGACGTTATGTCCAAAAAGGTCTTAGAGAACTTGAGTGGATTGTAAGAGATTTTCGCCGTAAGAAATCGACGAAGATGGACCCGCGTCTGTTTGACCTGATTTGGTCTGTTTATCAAGAATCTGGAGCGACAAAGGCGATACGCGTTGTATCCGGTTTCCGCTCGTTGAAAACCAACAATCAACTTCGACGTCGTTCGCGCGGTGTCGCAAAAACCAGCCAGCATACAGCCGGTAAAGCGATGGACTTTTTCATTCCTGGTGTGCCAGTGCGCCGCTTGCGCGAAATTGGTCTGCGTTTGCAAGTTGGTGGTGTTGGTTATTATCCAGGTTCTAGAACGCCCTTCGTTCACATGGATACAGGACGTGTACGTCACTGGCCTCGTATGACGCCAAAACAGCTTGCAGGTGTCTTTCCAAAAGGTAAGACCATTCACGTGTCAACAAATGGCCGCAAGCTTGCTCGTTATTCCCAAGCGCTCGCGGAATACAATGCGAATAAGAACCGTGTTGTTCAGCCGTTGAGCAAGTCGAAACGCACAGTTATTGCTTCGGCTTCTAAGAAAAAGAAGAAAAATGGCGGCGTTCTTGCTGGTATTTTTGGCAAGAAAAAGAAAACTACGCAAACAGCGGCGAAACCAATTGTCGTTGCTGCAAAAGTTGCAAAGCCCTCAGTTCCGGTGAACCCTCCAGTTCCGGTGAAAAGAGTGCAAGCGTCAACGCCTGCACCAGTGCTAGAGACAACGCCTGCGCCAACGCCTGAACAAAAAGTTCCTGCTGCCGCACCTGCTGTGATTGCCAATAGGCTTGATCCAAATGATACAACGCCGATCCCATCGCGTATTGGCCGTGTTGATGAGGCACCAAAGGCTCCGCTAGCGCTTGCTGCTGCCAATGTGCCAGCTCCTCGCGCTTTGCCGAGTGGCCTGCGTGACCAATTTACTCCTCCTTCTGCAATCGTGATTGCTCAAGCACCAGCGCCGAAATTGCGTCCAGATTATGCGCCGACAAACTTAGAAGTTGGTCAGCCGCAAGTGATTGCAGCTAACTCTGCGCGTACTGAAGATGATGGACCAATTGCGATTGATCCAACGAAAACGGCCGCGCTTTCTCGCGACAGCCTTAATGTGCCTGCGCCTGAAGTTGTTAAAAACCGTCTAGGCGGGGCTAATGATCCAACGCGATTGGTGTTGAATGAAACACCTAGGAAGAAGCCTGAGCTTGTTCAACCGGCAACAGCGACGCTTGCCTATGCAGTTGCAACTCAACCAGCAGCGCGTCCTTCTGCGATAAGCACAGATTCGTTTAATGATCGCTTTGGAAGCTTTGATACAGATATTCGTTCTGGTAATTTGCCACCTGTAAAACCTGCTGTTGAAGTAAAGCAGGTCGCTAAAGTGAAAGCTGCGCCAAAAGTCAAAGAAGAGCCTAAGTCAGAGTTTAATCGCTTTGCAGCCTTTGATTCAGTGACGCCAGCAGCTGCGGTGACGTTGAAAGATTTGGGGCTAGGTGAATCAAGTCGTGCCTTGGCGCTTCGTAAATCTCTCGGTGTCCCTGACACGACAGAACTTCGCAAAAAACTGCTTCAAACGCAGCATGCAAACCTTACACCGCCAACACCACTTCCAGCGCCTCGTCGCATAAGCACTGCTAAACTGGAATCACCTGTGAAGCCTGCGGAATCCCCAGCGAAGCTTGTGGAATCCCCAGCGAAGCTTGCGGAATCCCCAGCGAAGCTTGCGGAATCATTGACCGATACAGCGGCGAAATTGGATTTTGCTGGCGAGCATAAGCAGATCGTGACAGCGCTTCTTGCTAAAGAATCTTTGCTTGATGAAATGTACAGCCAGTTTGCATTGCCAAAACCGAACAAGATGCCAAGCCTGTTTGTTAGCCCAAGTCGTACCTTCAAAGGCGCATTCACAGTTGCTTCTAACAAGGGCTTTGACGCCAAGTTTGAGGGTGATGTAATCGCCATCACACCAACAGTCGACTTTAGTGTCGGCACGGGCCTAAAAGTTACTTGGTTGCAAAACTAAGCTTCATGCTTTTCAATTTATAAAACGAAAAAACCGACGGTAAGCCGTCGGTTTTTTTATGCGTAAACGATTGTTTGATTGATCGCTATTCGTCGTCGCTTGAAGAAGGTTCGACCATGCCGAGCGCATGCATATAAAGGTCTAGCATTGCTTCTTGCTCTTGGCGCTCAGCTGACTCGACTTTGCGCAATGTCACAATCTTGCGAAGTGTTTTTGTGTCATAGCCGTTTGCTTTCGCTTCGGCATATACTTCTTTTACGTCGTCAGCGATGGCTTTCTTTTCTTCTTCAAGCCGTTCAATACGCTCTACGATGGTGCGAAGTTGATCTGCTGCGACGCCGCCAATATCTGACATACTCTTACCTTTGACTTTACATAAATGTGGAAGACCTTGGGTGCCAGATGAGGCTGGCTTGGTCAATAGATTGTTGTGGTTTTATCGTTGACGCGATCAATGCTGCGGAGGGTTGGCCTCAAACTTGGCTTTTTGATCTGCTGTCGCTTCAGTTTGATATTTGTCGCGCCATTCTGAATAAGGCATGCCATAGACAACTTCGCGCGATGCTTCTTTGTCCATCTCGATGCCCTGTTCGGCGGCTGCTTCTCCGTACCAGCGTGATAGGCAGTTGCGGCAAAAACCGGAGAGGTTCATCAAATCGATGTTTTGAACATCGGTGCGTTCACGAAAGTGGGCGACAAGCCTGCGAAAGGCTGCCGCTTCCAGCTCAGTTTGTGTCTTTTCATCAATTTTTGACATCGTATTTTCCTGCAATTGTTTGCGTCAGTTTAGGAAATGGTGAAGGACCATGCAATGAAACTTTGCATCGATTTCTATCGCTCTGTTCGCGATGGATAGATGGTGTGTTCATTCAATGCAGGGTTGTTAAATTGCTCTTTTAAGAGAGGTGTCAGACGATTTGCCCAATCTTCTGCCCCGGCTTTGGTTGCGATCAAATCTTGCCGTAACTCAACCAAAGCATGGGCGCGGCCCATTTTTGTGCCGTGCTGAAACATGCAATCATTCTTCAATGCGCCGTCATAAGGAACATTGTCACCAACTGTAAGCGTGGGATCGGCTCTTAGCCCTTCAAGCAGTGGTTTTGGTAATCTTGGGTCGCTGTCCCACAAAATTGTGATCTCCCATGGGCGAGGGGTGCCACGCCAATTGGGGGTGAAGGAATGGACGGAAAAGATAAAGGCTGCTTGCCCATCCCTTGCGGCTTCAATAGCGAGTAATTCATCCTCGACCCGTTGATGGTAAGGGGCATGATAAAGGCGGCGGCGTTTTTCAATCTCTGCGGCATCTGCCTTCGCGTTTTCTGGGATCAATGCCCCATCAGAAATGCGCATCATCAAGGTTGGGTCATCGTGGCCACGGTTAGGGTCGATCAACAATCGCGAGAAATTAGATAAAACCGCTGGCACATCAAGGGTTTTAGCAAGAGCCAGCGTGACGTCTCTAGCGCCAATATCATAAGCGATGTGGCGTGATAATTGATCTTCGCCCAGCCCTAATTTGTTGTAAGCAGCTGGTATGGTTGCTGTTGCATGATCGCAGAGTAATAAAAGTCCCTTTTTGCGGTCTCCGGCAACATGGTCGAAGGGGGAATAATCGTTTAAAGTAGAGAGGGTCATAAGAAGCCGAACAGTTGAAGAATTGCCGTTAAATGTCTTTATCAGTTTCTTCGTTTTGCTGCATTAGCATTCAACAAGATGGTTGAACAACTTTGGCTGCTATTGTGTGAGCGTTGACAAGGGTGAGCCTCACAGCAATACATAGGGCTAATGATAAACGAATCGATTTTATTCGACACATGAAAAAAATAGCTTGCACTTTTCTGTCACTATGCCATTACAACACACTAACGGCATTTATTGGTGGTTCTCTCACTCTTGGCGCAGCGTCAGTTGCCCATGCAGACTTGAGATTGTGCAATAAAACATCGAGCAAAATCAGCGTTGCCATAGGCCACAAAAACGATGGTTCTTGGAAGACTGAGGGTTGGTGGAATTTCAGTCCAACTGATGACGACAATGCTTGCAAGGTTTTATTGCCAGGACCTCTGACTTCGCGTTTTTATTATGTCTATGCAATGGACATAACAAAGGGCGGCGAATGGGGTGGGAAAGCATTGCTTTGCACCCAGCAAAAAGAATTCACCATTGAGGGGATAGAAAATTGTATCCCGCGTGGTTTTGAACAAACCGGCTTCTTTGAAGTCGATACCAGCAAACAGGAAAGTTGGACAATCCAACTGACCGATCCAGAACAAGACGGAACATAGAATTATGAGAAGAGAACGCAAGGTCAAGATTTTAGCTACACTTGGGCCTGCATCATCTTCCCCGGAAATGCTGCGAAAATTGTTTGATGCTGGCGTAGATACATTCCGTATCAACATGAGCCACTCAAGCCATGAATTACTCAATTCCCTCGTTGATGCTATTCGTAAGGTCGAAACTGAAGTGCAACGCCCTATCGGTATTTTGGCTGATTTGCAGGGGCCGAAGCACCGCCTTTCAGCATTTGCGGATGATAAAATTAAACTAACAGTAGGTGATGAATTCGTTTTGGATTCAAATGATATCCCTGGCGATCAGTCGCGGGTTTATTTGCCGCACCCTGAAATTTTTGAATCTGTAGAAGCAGGCCACCGTTTGCTTTTAGATGATGGTAAAGTGCGCCTTCGCTGTATCAGCAATGACGGCAAGCGGATTGTTTCAACAGTTGAAGTGGGTGTTGGGCTTTCAAGCCGCAAAGGTGTTTCGATGCCTGATAGCAGCCTGTCTGTTGGTGCGTTGACTGAAAAAGATTTGGCAGACCTTAACGCTGCTTTGGCGGCAAAGGTTGACTGGATTGCGCTGTCATTTGTGCAACGCCCTGATGATATTGCTGAAGCACGCAAAATCGCTCGTGGCCGTGTCGGCATCATGACCAAGGTTGAAAAGCCTCAAGCGCTTCAGTGTTTGAATGAAATTATTGAATTGTCTGATGCCATTATGGTGGCACGTGGTGACCTTGGTGTTGAAATGCCTTTGGAGGCAGTGCCAGGTATTCAAAAACGTCTAACACGGGCCGCCCGTCGTGCGGGTAAGCCGGTGGTTGTTGCGACACAAATGCTGGAATCAATGATTACAGCGCCTGCACCAACACGGGCTGAAGTTTCCGATGTTGCAACGGCAGTGTTTGAAGGTGCTGATGCGATTATGCTCTCTGCAGAATCAGCCGTCGGCGATTTCCCGATTGAAGCGGTCGCAACCATGAACCGTGTGGCGATTGAAGTTGAAAGCGACGGGAACTACGAAAACATTATGCACGCACAACGCACAGAGCCGGAAGCAACAGGTGCTGATGCTATTTCTGCCGCTGCACACCAGATTGCAGAAACATTGGGCCTTGCTGCTATTTGCTGTTTCACGTCTTCTGGTTCAACAGGCATTCGCGCATCGCGTGAACGCCCGACGACGCCAATCATTGCGCTGTCTCCAGTGCCAAGCACCGCCCGTCGTTTAGCTCTTGTATGGGGACTGCACTGTGTCATCAGTGAAGACGCTAAAGACTTGGATGACATGGTGGATAAAGCGTGTAACGTTTCGCTATCTGAAGGCTTCGCGCGATCTGGTGAGCGTGTGATTATTTCTGCAGGTGTGCCGCTTGGAACGCCAGGTGCGACCAATATGCTGCGTGTTGCCTTCGTTGGCTCACAAGGTGCTGGCGGGATCTAATTGCTATTCAGCCGCTGTTGTTTGGAAAGCTGGCTTAACGTCATCGACCAATAGCCTAATTTCTTCTGCAAAAAGCTCTGCCGCATCATGATGCGGCATATGCCCCGCGTTTTTGAGATAAATCAGACGTGTGCGTGGATCTTTGATGTCCCGCGCCAAACCTTCTGAATGAACCCATGGCAGAACAATTTGATCCTTGTCTCCCGTGATGATGGTAGTCGGCACGGCAATCTCACCATAGCGTTTTGATTGTTTCACCACAAAGTCCCGCAGCACGGCAATATCATTTGCATTGGCGCGAAAACGTTTCGGCGTTAACACCATATTGTTTCCAATATCATTGGCGTAAACGGCAGGTACGTTGTTTGGCCAAAATACTTTTTGCGTGGCGCACTCTAGTTGGCGAAGGCCGATTGGTAGCGTTAGCGTATTGCAGAAAAGCGGCCCAATTATCGGGTGTGAGGCAAGATGGTAATACCAGCTTACACCACCGGGCCACGGGTGGCTGACAGGTGAATTAAACAGCAGGCCTGCAACTCGTTCTGGGTAATCAAGCGCAATATTGGCAATCAATGCACCGCTATAGGAATGCCCGACGAATATGGCTTGCTTAACACCAATCTCATTCAGCAGGCCGATCACTTGTTTGGCTTGTTGATCTGGCATGTTCATCGTCTCATCACGCGTGCTCCAACCGTGGCCGGGGCGATCGATGAAGATGAGGCGGGCATCATCAACAAGCCGGTCTTTGAAAACGTGCAATGGGTCGCGCAGATTACCGCTTGCCCCATGCAGAAAGACCACAGCAAAGCCTGTTGCTTTGTCTTGAGCATTTCCTTTGGTGTCGATGAAATGAACATCGTGTCCATTGATTTTTGCAATCTCGCCAAGCGGCGGAAATGCTTTGATAATTTTAGCTGCTTCACGTTGTGTAATTTTGGCCAGCCAAAACAGGCCACCCGCAATGACACAAATGAGGACTAAAATCAGTATGAAAGCTATTAGCATCCCGCCACCGTTTCAATGAGGCTGTAGCGCCAGTTAAGCGCCACGGCCTTCAATTTCTTTACGTAAGGTCTCAATTTGCTTTTTGAGGTGCTCCAATGACGGATTGATTTCTAGGGCACGCCGCATGAATTCAAGCGCACGGGCATCCTCATTATAATCAAGAAGCATAATGCTAAGACCTGCCAAGGCACCAAAGTGACGAGGTTCAAGCTCTAAGGTGCGCTCTACATCTGCGATTGAATAGCCATAATCCTTATTGAGAAAATGGACTGTCGCACGTTTGTTCCAGCCTTCTGCATAATCTGGTTTCAAGCGGACGACGTTATCGAGAAAATCGAGCGCTTTGCCGTATTCTTTGTTGTTTGTAGCCTCACCTGCCCATTGAACCAAAAGATCGATCGTATCGCTGCCCGATTTTGACCAGATGGCTTCAATTTCTTGAATGGCCTTTTGTGATAACTGTTCGTTCTTGGCGTCTTTTAAAATGGCAAACAATTGATCGAGGCGCTCTTCGCGCTCTTCGCTGAGGAGAGGAAGTTCGTTGCCGCTTGCTTTGCGCTGTGCTTCTTCAAGCGCGCGGGCATCTGCTTCGTTGCGATCTTTTTGTGCGTTGCGGTCTGCTTCAGCTTCGGGACTTGGAACAGGAATTGGCGTTTTTGATTGGGCCTCTATGAAGCTATTTGCATCATTAGCCTTCGCCACCAAAACGGAGCCAGCGTTTGCGCCCGCACTGTTGGTCGACAAAAAGGAAGACATAGCAATCAGAAGGAAAATGTTTTTCATGAGTCTGATGGTAAGCGACCGCGCGTATTCGTCAAGCTTTGCGCCCTTCACAAGAAGTCACAATTACCCGATTGTTTGCGAAAAAAGTACAAACAGGAAAACCCGCCGACATTCAAGTGGGCGGGTTACCAAATAATCGTTTTAAAACCGCTTAAGGCTTAGCCTTGGCGAGCTTTAAATTTAGGGTTCGTCTTGTTGATCACGTAAAGGCGACCTTTACGGCGCACAAGACGGTTTTCCCGGTGACGACCCCGCAACGATTTAAGAGAATTTCTGACTTTCATGACGTACGTCCACTCGTTTTAAATCTCAATACTGATAATGCTAACACGCTCGACTGATGTTTTCGCGTGTGGTGGGCGTAACTGGGATTGAACCAGTGACCCCTTCGATGTCAACGAAGTGCTCTCCCGCTGAGCTATACGCCCATTTCACATGCGAAAATCACTCGGTCTTAACACCTGCAGCAATTTCGTTGGTGGCGTATAGCCTTTAAGATCGGTTTGATCAAGACCATAGGAGGCATTTGGTTGGATATTTCTGCTATGCAGCCATCAGTTTTTCAACTTCGTTCACCAGATCACGCAAATGGAAAGGTTTTGACAAAACTTTCGCGTCTTTTGGTGCATCTGATTCAGGGTTGAGAGCAACAGCTGCAAACCCTGTGATGAACATCACTTTTAGATCTGGGTCGAGTTCAGTGGCGCGACGAGCAAGCTCAATGCCATCCATTTCTGGCATGACAATATCTGTAAGCAACATCGTGAAAGGTTCTTCACACAGTCTTTCATAAGCGCTCTTGCCGTTGTCATAGGAGATAACGTCGTAGCCCGCGTTTTCTAGCGCTTTTGCTAGAAAGCGACGCATGTCGTTATCATCTTCAGCCAAAAGTATACGAGATGCCAAGTTCATAAATTTATCCGTCCACTCATCATAATTGAAGGTTAACTATGGTCCGTTTCTGTAAATATCAGGTGAACAAGATCGGTGCCAATGCATTTTCATTAAAAATATTTTGAACAGGCGATTATTATGACAAGTAGCAATCCTGTGGTAAACAAAACCCACAGGTGACAAGCGCCATCATCATTTGGTGGTATCCATCCTTCTCTTCGGTGAGTTTTCATGACGGATAATACTGATTTTACTTTTGAGGCTGCATTTGATGTGATCGCGCCCCAACAGCAAAACTTGCCGTTTGTTTTCAATTCACCGCATTCTGGTGCTCATTATCCGGCGGCCTTTTTGGAAAGTTCTCGTCTGACGCCGCTCTCAATTCGTCGCTCAGAAGATTTGTTTGTCGATGATTTGTTTATGGAAATGCCAAAATATGGTGCGCCTTTGTTGCGAGCAAACTTTCCGCGCGCTTATTTGGATGTAAACCGTGAGCCTTATGAGCTTGATCCAAAGATGTTTGATGGGCCCTTGCCATCTTATGCCAATATTCGCTCTATCCGCGTTGCAGGCGGCCTTGGTACAATTGCCCGCGTGGTGGCAGAAGGCCAAGAAATTTATCAAGGTAAGTTGAGCGTTGATGAGGCTATTAGCCGCATCGAGCACCTTTATAATCCTTACCACAAACAATTGAGACAAATGCTTGCCAAAACAATCGTTGATCACGGTGTTGCCTGTTTGATTGATTGTCATTCCATGCCATCTGGCTGCATTGGCGATAGCCACATGGCGCGACCTGATTTTGTATTAGGTGATCGTTATGGCACCAGTTGTTCTACAGATCTAACCGATATGCTTTGGACCTATCTGAACAACAAAGGTTATCATGTGAGCCGCAATAAGCCCTATGCTGGCGGGTTTATTACTGAGCACTATGGCCGACCGGCCAAGCAACTTCATGCCATCCAAATTGAGATTAATCGTGGTCTTTATGCGGATGAAGAAAACTTTGAACGCAATGAAAAATTTGGTCGTGTGAAAAAAGATCTGACCTCAGTGTTTCAAAAAATATTCAATCATCGTCAAGATTTGTTCGACGATGATATTCCTCTTGCTGCTGAATAAGCGAGACTGCGACTTATGGAACTAATTGATTTTCTCGATACATTGGGTGATGCCGCAAGTGCAGCCATTCTACCGCACTTTAGAACGCGGATGGATGAGCTTGGTGCGCTTGATAACAAGGAAGAGGGGACAGGGTTTGACCCTGTGACCGTTGCCGATAAAGCCGGTGAAATGGCGATGCGGGCGCTCATTGGTGAGCATTTTCCTGATCACGGCATATTGGGCGAAGAATATGAAAATGTTCGCCTTGATGCAGACAATGTCTGGATATTAGACCCGATAGACGGCACCCGCGCCTTTATTTCTGGTCTGCCTGTTTGGGGTGTGTTGATCGGTCATAAGCAAGACGGTAAGGCCCATGTGGGGATGATGGTTCAGCCTTTTACGGGCGAGCGCTTTGTTGGGGATTGTCAGGCTGCTTGGATGACACGCGGTGGGGAAAAAACAATTCTTAAAACCCGCACCTGTTCGTCTCTTGCGAACGCGACTTTATTCACGACGGATCCTGCTTTGATGAAGGGTCACGCGGCGCGTAAGTATCAGGCGATCGAAAAACAAGTGCGGCTCAATCGCTACGGTGTTGATTGTTATGCTTTTGCTATGCTGGCTGCAGGGCATGTTGATATCGTCATCGAAGATGGCTTGAAACCGTTTGATATAGCAGCGTTGATCCCGATTATTGAAGGCGCTGGCGGCTGCATCACAACATGGGATGGCGGTAATCCAGTTGATGGTGGTTCCATTGTTGCAAGCGGCGATCCGGTCTTGCATGAGCAACTTCTAAAAGCGTTGGCTTAAGATCAGCCCTAGCGGTCTATATTGTTGTGGTGTGCTGACTTATAGGTGGATCTCACAGGATCAGAGCCTGGAATATAAGCATCAAAAGCTGCCCAAAACTGTTCGCGCAGTTCGTCGCGCTCTTGCAAAATTTCGTGTTTAGCACCCAAAATCACGACCTGATGACCGATGCGAAGGTCTGGGCCAACTTTCTCAAGTGCGGCGGTCGACACCACTTGGTCTGACCCTGCTGCGATTATTAAAATGGGGACGTTGATTTTTTGGATGAAACTGGGGCGCAGTATTTTTCGCATACTGCGGCAACTGGCATTTAGCCATGATATTGTTGGCCCACCGATGCCAAGCTCAGGGTATTGACTGAGAAGTTTCTGGTTGCGTTCATATCTTTTTTCATCAGACGTTAGCCGATTGCCTTCGAACGGGACCTTGAGGTGATTGCCACTAGAAGCAAAAATCCAGCCGAGGCCGAGAAAGCGCACCAAACCACTGACAATTCTCGTCGGTCTTTGTGAGACGATTTTATTGCTGAATTTCTTTTTGCCGCCTTTTAACCAATGAAAGCCCATCAAGTTGGGTGGGGAAAGGTGCAGCATGGGTGCTGATAGAACGACCCGTTCAAACACGGTGCCATGACCATTGGCGCAGGAGCGGAAAATATTATGCCCACCCATTGAATGAGCAAGCGCGTAATAGGGCTTTGGACAGTTTGGTTTGACGAATTCCTCGATGAAGGTACCCAAATCACGTTGGTAATGTCTGTAACTGCTGACATGGCCGCGTGCGCGGTTTTTGAAAAATCGCTTTGACATGCCATGCCCGCGCCAATCCATTATGGCGACGGCAAAGCCTCGACGGCGCAACTCACCAATGACCTCGTAATATTTTTCGATATATTCTGAAAAGCCGTGAAACAGGCACACAGTCCCAATCGCTTCACCATCGCGGGTTAGATTGTGTGTTGGTTGCCAAAAAGCGACCCGTAATGGCACTTTGTCACGGGTAACAATTGTATGCACGGAGGCGTTTTCAGGCGCTGGGTTGTCAGTGTTTTCAAAAAGAACAGGTTTTTCCATAGTGCGCCTGCATGTGTTTAGTCTTCATCCACATGCCGCAAAAGCGACAAGACCGCAAGGAGAAGATTTTTCTCCATTACAGTCTTGCCTTACGGACCTCACGGAGGCAAGGGCGTGAGGCCGCTTAAATAGGTCAGATCTGGCTTATGCGGATGGATATTTAGCCAGTCCCAACCTAATCAGCTTTCGCCGATTTGCTTAGCGGTAACGTTTTTTGTGACGAATGACACGAGCACTGAGTATGTGACCGTTGCGTGTGTTTACACGGTACTTCGCGATAGAGCCGCGTTTGTTGTGAGCAACAACTTTTGCAACACCGTGATAGCGGTCAACAAAGCGAATATTACGAAGGCCTTTCGCTCTTAGGTGGTGGCGCAGTTGTTTATTAGATAAGCGGTGCTTGCGTGCATTTTGCGGATACTTGGGATTGTAGTTGCCAAACTTCTTGACGATAACATCCTTTTGCGCGCGATTATGGTTCGTGCGGCCTGCCTTTCGCTGGGTATAGTAGCTCTTGGTTTTTTGGCCGATTTTACGTGCCGAAATATTGAGTGTGTTGCGGCCGTCTGAGCGCTTTAGAGGTCCAACGCCGCTCCCGTATCTGGTTGCGATACTATTGTTACTATCGTTTGCCTGAACAGGTGCCTGAAAAGACAGAGTTGCGGCAACAAGGCTGGCAGCAATCAAAAGGCGCTTAAACATACTTTTTCCTTTTCCTAGTGAGTGACCACTAAGTGTGTTGTTCGGTGATGACATAATAAGAGAACTAGCATGAACAAGGTTAGAATTTGATGTTCAGTTTGCGTTCATTCTATCGTGAGGTATTAAATTCCTATATATTTCAATTTGTTAGCTTGAATTTTTTCTTAAAATTTAGGTGGAAAACCGACAATTTTGTGAAAAATCTTGAAACTGGGATGGGAAATCCACATATCTTCTAGGCAGTCGCCGATTGGGGCTGTGAGCATTGCAGGTGGGCCAAATGGACGCCGATGTCGATGCTGAAATCAAAATATGTCGCTTATGAAAGGACACAATCATGCGTCACGCTGATTATTCACCCCTATACCGTAATTCTGTTGGTTTTGACCGTTTGTTCTCACTGTTAGACAGTGTTACCGCAGATGCCCCAACAAATTCCTATCCACCTTATAACATTGAACGCACCAGCGATGATGCTTACCGCATTACGATGGCTGTTGCTGGTTTTGCCCAAGGCGATCTTGATATTGAGCTTAAAGAAACCGTTTTGACCGTGACTGGCGGCAAGGGCGACGATACGCGCGAAGGTGTTGAAGTGTTGCACCAAGGTATTGCCGCGCGATCCTTTAAAAGTCAGTTCCATGTGGCTGATCATGTGGAAGTGGTTGGTGCTGCCTTGGAAAATGGACTTTTGCACATTGATCTGGTGCGCGAGATCCCTGAGGCAATGAAACCGCGTAAAATTTCTATCGCGAGCGGTGGCTCAGACGATACGAAGCAGATTGAAGGAGCGCCGGTGAACTAAATTCGCCGTAACTTCTTAATTGTAAACAACGAATCCCATCCTTGTTATTGTTTATAGGGGTGGGATTTTTTATTTTTTTGCCTCTCTAAACAATGCCTTATCAATATTGTAGGAAAGTTTTACCCGCCCTGCCTTTAAGTCGCTTGCACTGGTCGGTTAAATCTGGCATTTTGGCGTCAAATTTAGGGCAGCAATACTGACTAAATTTAGCCGGATGCAGATCAGACGGGTCGGAAACTTCGAGTTGCGGCCCCCATTTGTCTGGAATGACCTTGATATGGCGCTTTTGGCGACAATCGATTTGGTCATTTAGGGAATTTGATGACATATTTAAATGTCAGACGCTCACTTAAGATGAGTATCCACCCTCGGCGAAGAACATTTTAAGAGCGTCGGCCAATTGGTCTGCTCAACGAGCCGCATTCTTGATTTTTGAATGCGACCCGAACGGCCTTTACGTCGCTTGTGCTTTCTTAGCACTTGGCGAAAGGCAAAGTACGAGCCGCGCTAAAGAGCGCTAAAAGGAGTTTTACGATGGATAACAACTTTGATTTGAAGGTTGAGAACGAGACGAGTGCATTGTCTTCTCGTGCCAAACGTAAGCTTGGCTCTAATGGTTTGCCTGTAAAGCAAGGCCTTTATAACCCAGCACGCGAACGCGATGCTTGTGGTGTTGGCTTTGTGGCTCACATGAAGGGTGAGAAATCCCATTCTATTGTGCAAGACGGCTTGCAAATTCTTCTAAACGTTGAACACCGCGGTGCGGTTGGCGCAGACCCATTGATGGGTGATGGCGCAGGTATGCTCACACAAATCCCGCATCAGCTTTTTGCAGAAACGGTTGATTTTGATCTTCCCGCTGCTGGTGATTACGGCGTTGCCTTTATCTTTATGCCGCGCGAGGAAGCCTTGCGGGAAACATGTGTCGACCTTGCAGAGACTGCTGTGCGCGAAGCGGGCTTTGACGTCATTGGATGGCGCTTGCCGGCCGTTGATAATTCAATGTTGAGCAAAGACCCGTCGATTGCTTCGACCGAGCCAATTCATATGCAAATGTTCGTAGCGCGACCTGATGGGATGGACGCTGAGGTGTTTGAGCGCACTTTATATCTCGCGCGTAAAATTCTATCGAACAAAGTTTTTGGAAATACAGATGCACGCGAAAGCGGTTTTTATACCGTGTCATTCTCATCGCGGACAATTGTTTACAAAGGCATGTTCTTGGCGGATCAGCTTGGCCCTTATTTCACAGATTTGACCGACCCGCGCTATCACTCGGCTCTTGCCTTGGTGCACCAGCGTTTTTCAACCAACACTTTCCCATCTTGGAAGTTGGCTCACCCTTACCGGATCGTCGCTCATAACGGTGAAATCAATACCAAACGCGGCAATGTAAACTGGATGGCGGCACGTCAAGCTTCTGTGTCTTCTGAGCTATTTGGTGATGACATCAGTAAGCTTTGGCCAATTTCTTATGAAGGCCAATCTGATACGGCCTGTTTTGATAACGCGCTCGAGTTTTTGATGCGTGGTGGATATTCAATGGCACACGCTGTGATGATGTTGATCCCAGAAGCATGGGCGGGCAACCCGCTCATGGATGAAGGGCGTCGTGCATTTTATGAGTACCATGCAGCTCTTATGGAGCCATGGGATGGCCCAGCCGCTGTTGCTTTCACCGATGGTTTGCAAATCGGCGCAACGCTTGACCGTAATGGCCTGCGTCCTGCTCGTTATATCGTCACAGATGATGATCGCATTATCATGGCGTCAGAAGCGGGTACTTTGCCAGTTGAAGAAAAGAGCATCTTGAAAAAATGGCGCTTGCAGCCAGGCAAGATGCTTTTGATCGATATGGAAGAAGGCCGCATCATTTCTGATGATGAGTTGAAACAAGATATTTCCAAGACCAAGCCTTACCGTAAATGGCTTGATGAAACACAGATCGTTTTGGAAGACCTTGATGCGTTGGATATGCATCCACGTAAATCACGCGTTGCCTTGCTTGATCGTCAACAGGCCTTTGGTTACAGCCAAGAGGACTTGAAACTGTTGTTGACCCCAATGGCGACAACGGGCCAAGAAGCAATCGGTTCTATGGGAACGGATACGCCGATTTCTGCCATGTCAGATAAATCGAAGCCGCTGTTTACTTACTTCAAGCAGAACTTTGCGCAGGTGACGAACCCGCCGATTGATCCAATCCGCGAAGAGATCGTGATGAGCTTGGTTTCTTTCATCGGCCCGCGTCCGAATATTTTGAACCTTGAAGACATGGCAAAGCGCAAACGTCTTGAAGTGCGTCAGCCGATTTTGACCGATGTTGATCTTGAGAAAGTGCGCACCATTGGCGACATCGCGGACAACCAATTCCAGACGGTGACGCTTGATTGTACCTATGACGCCTCTAAGGGTGCTGAAGGTATGGACGCAGCACTGGATGCGATTTGTTTGAAAGCAGAAGACCAAGTCAATCAGGGTAAGAATATCATTATTCTGTCTGACCGTTTGGTGAGCGCAAGCCGCATTGCTATCCCGTCATTGTTGTTTACAGCAGCCGTTCATCACCATTTGATCCGCAAAGGTCTTCGTACCTCTGTCGGTCTGGTTGTTGAGACAGGCGAAGCACGTGAGGTGCATCACTTCTGTGCGCTTGCAGGTTATGGCGCGGAAGCAATCAACCCTTATCTTGCGTTTGAAACACTCGCTGAAATGCACACGTCAGGTGAATTCCCTGAAGAGGTGGATGAGTTTGAAGTTGTTGAGCGCTACATTAAATCTATCGACAAAGGCATCTTGAAAGTGATGTCTAAAATGGGCATTTCGACTTATCAGTCTTATTGCGGTGCGCAGATTTTTGATGCGGTTGGTCTTTCAACATCGTTTGTTGAAAAATACTTCTTTGGCACTGAGACAACAATTGAAGGCGTTGGCCTTGCAGAAGTTGCACAAGAAACTGTGCTTCGTCACCAAGCAGCTTTTGGTAATGTCGAAATCTTGAAAAACGCTCTTGATGTTGGCGGTGAATATGCCTTCCGTCAGCGCGGTGAAAGCCATGCTTGGACACCATCAGCGGTGACAAACCTACAGCATGCTGTGCGTTCTGAGAGCTACTCAAAATATGAAGCATTCGCGGCAGAAGTGAACGGCGAGAGCGAGAAACTCAACACAATTCGCGGCCTGTTCAAAATTAAAATGGCGGAAGATGTCGGCAAGAAGCCTGTGTCTATTGATGACGTTGAACCTGTTGCTGATATTGTGAAGCGCTTCTCAACGGGCGCCATGTCTTTCGGCTCTATTTCGCGTGAAGCTCATACAACGCTTGCAAAAGCCATGAACCGTATCGGCGGTAAGTCGAACACGGGTGAGGGTGGTGAAGAGCGTGACCGCTATGAAGACTTGCCAGATGGATCACGCAACCCAGAACGTTCTGCGATTAAGCAGGTTGCCTCTGGTCGTTTTGGTGTGACGACAGAATATCTCGTCAACTCAGACATGATCCAGATTAAAGTGGCGCAAGGTGCAAAACCGGGTGAGGGCGGCCAATTGCCGGGCCACAAGGTTGACGCGTTGATTGCAAAAACACGGCACTCGACACAAGGCGTTGGCCTCATTTCTCCGCCACCGCACCACGATATTTATTCAATCGAAGATTTGGCTCAGCTGATCTACGATTTGAAGAACGTGAACCCTGCTGCTGATATTTCGGTTAAACTCGTATCTGAAGTTGGCGTTGGTACTGTTGCTGCTGGTGTTGCGAAAGCGCGCGCTGATCACATTACGATTTCAGGGTTTGATGGTGGTACAGGCGCATCGCCGCTCACATCGCTTAAACACGCTGGTTCGTCATGGGAAATGGGCCTTGCTGAAACGCACCAAACACTCGTGCTAAACGGTCTTCGCTCCCGCATTGCCTTGCAGGTTGATGGCGGTTTGAAAACGGGTCGTGATGTGATTATCGGTGCGCTTTTGGGTGCAGATGAATTTGGCTTCTCAACAGCGCCACTTATTGCGGCAGGTTGCTTGATGATGCGCAAATGTCACCTCAACACATGTCCTGTTGGCATCGCCACACAAGACCCAGAATTGCGTAGCCGCTTTAAAGGCACGCCTGAGCATGTGATCAATTATTTCTTCTATGTGGCTGAAGAAGTACGTCAGATCATGGCTGAGATGGGCTATACGAATTTTGATGAAATGATCGGTCAATCAGATCTTTTGGACCAACGCGATATGACTGCGCATTGGAAAGCACGCGGTTTGAACTTTGATAACGTTTTCTACAAAGTTGAAGCTGAGCCGAATGAAATTTATTGGACTGAGCGCCAAAACCACCCGATCGACGACATTCTTGATCGTCGTTTGATTGCCAGTGCTGAAAAAGCGCTTGTTGGGCGTGAGCCGCTTAGTATCAGTACGGCGATTTCCAATGTGGATCGCTCTGCTGGTGCGATGTTGTCTGGTGAAGTCGCAAAACGCCATTTCGATGAGCCGCTTGATGATGATACAATCAGCGTGCGCCTTACAGGGACAGCCGGACAAGCGTTTGGTGCGTTCTTGGCGCAAGGTGTTACATTTGAATTGATCGGTGACGGCAACGACTATGTCGGCAAGGGTCTTTCAGGCGGCAAAATCATTGTGCGTCCTGCTGATGATAGCAATATTGTTGCGGCTGAAAGCATTATCGTTGGCAATACTGTATTGTATGGTGCAACGGCAGGTGAGTGTTATTTCAGCGGTGTTGCTGGCGAACGTTTCTCTGTTCGTAACTCTGGCGCCTTGGCTGTCGTGGAAGGCTGTGGTGATCATGGCTGTGAATATATGACAGGCGGCGTGGTTGTTGTGATCGGTCAAACAGGACGCAACTTTGCAGCGGGCATGTCCGGCGGTGTTGCTTATGTTTTGGATGAAGACAAAACCTTCGCGCAACGTTGTAATTTGGCGATGGTTGATTTGGAGCCAGTGCCGGAAGAAGATGATATTTTGGAGAAAATCCACCACCACGGTGGCGACCTAATGCACAAAGGCCGCGTTGATGTTTCTGCTAATATGACGAAGCATGATGATGAGAGATTGCGTCAGTTAATCTCAAACCACCAGCGTTATACAGGCTCTTTGCGAGCCAAAGAGATTTTGGATAATTGGGAAACCTTCCGTCCGAAATTCGTCAAGGTAATGCCGGTTGAATATCGTCGTGCACTTCAAGAAATGGAAGATAGCAAACTGTCAGGTGTCGAGGCGGCTGAGTAGTCGCACCACACACATTAGGATTGCTGCAAGGATTGGACTGAGAATATGGGTAAAGTAACAGGCTTTTTAGAAATCGACCGTCGCGAGCTTAAGTATGAGCCAGCGTCTGACCGTATTCGCCATTTCCGCGAGTTCACTTTGCAGCCGTCAGAGAACTCCATCAAAAACCAAGCAGCCCGCTGCATGGATTGTGGTATTCCGTTCTGTCAGGGCGACAATGGTTGTCCAGTTGAAAACCAAATTCCAGATTGGAATGACCTTGTTTACAACGGCAATTGGGAAGAGGCAGCGAACAACCTGCACTCAACCAACAATTTTCCAGAGTTTACAGGCCGCATTTGTCCTGCTCCTTGTGAGATGGCTTGTACGCTTAATCTGGAAGATGTGCCTGTATCCATCAAGACTGTAGAGCAAGCGATTGCTGACAAAGCTTGGGAAAACGGTTGGATTAAACCGCAGCCACCTAAGACTAAAACAGGCAAAAAAGTTGCCGTTATTGGTGCTGGTCCTGCTGGCATGGCTGCCGGTCAACAATTGGCCCGTGCTGGTCACGATGTTCATATCTATGAGCGGGAACCACGTGCGGGTGGTTTGCTGACTTACGGTATTCCTGATTTTAAAATGGAAAAACATCATGTCGACCGCCGCGTTGAACAGATGGAAGCAGAAGGCGCAACTTTCCATTTTGGTGCTAATATTGGTGTTGATACATCAATGGAAGAATTAAAAGCGAGCCACGATGCTGTGTTGTTGTGTGCTGGTGCTGAAAAGCCGCGCGATCCTGCGATCCCAGGCATGGATCTTGTGGGTGTTAATTACGCGATGCCGTTTTTGGTTCAACAAAACCGCCGTGTTGGAAAAGAAGCTGAGATTCCAGAAGATCTCATCACAGCAACGGCGAAAAATATTGTTGTTGTGGGCGGTGGTGATACCGCCTCTGACTGTGTTGGTACATCGTTCCGCCAAGGCGCAACGAGTGTAACGCAAATGGATATTCGCCCAGTTGCACCTGAAAAAGAAGATAAGCTTGCAACTTGGCCTTATTGGCCAACCCGCTTTACGACCTCTTCGTCACAAGCAGAAGGCGCAAAGCGTGAGTTTCAAGCGGCGACTTTGGAATTTGTTTCTAAAGGTCAAACCGGCAAACTGACCCATGTGAAATGTGCAAAGGTCGATGAAAACCGTCAGCCTGTTGCGGGAACGGAGTTTTTCATCAAAGCTGACCTTGCGCTTATTGCGATTGGTTTTGCGGGACCAAATGAGAACACGTATCTTAAAGGCTTTGATCCTGAAATCTCTGTTGACCGTCGCGGCAACAAAGCGGTTGCTGCCAATGAGCTAAACTATCGCACATCTGTCGATGGGTTTTATGCTGCAGGTGATGTGCGCCGTGGCCAGTCGCTTGTTGTTTGGGCAATCCGTGAGGGGCGTCAGGCAGCTCATGCCATCGATTTGGCATTGATGGGCCGCACAGATCTACCGCGCTAAGACGAGCCCTCAATCGCTTTTAAAGGCTTACCATTGAACGATGGGAAGGTCTTGGCTTCGTGATGCGTTTAATGCCGCTTCATCAATGCGTTTTTGTGCAATTTTACCCCATGCAAAATCATCTGCGCGGCCAACTGGTGCATTAAGTGATTTGCCTTCAATAAAATAATTGCGTGCTTTGCTATCGCGGAAGAAGGCGCTAACCCGCCCGTTGCTTCCTGACAGTTGTGCGTTTTGTCTTAAAGCAGGCCGAGTTAGGTTTACCACTTGGTTTGCTTGGCGTTTTTTCTGCGCGCCAGCTTCTAACCTAAAGTTGAGGCCGAGTGTGTCATCTAAGACTCTGTCTATTTCTCTGCGTGCGTAATAGGCGAATTTGTTGGCGCCGCGACGGGTAAAACCAAGTCCATCGAAGGTGCGAAGCTGAACTCTTGCACCTGTCAGGCTTGCTCCTTGTGCGCGGTACTGGCCTTGCTGGTTTGTAAAGCCACCAAAGGCATTCACAATGCGAAAGCCTGCTGTTGCCAAACTGTTGGTCTGTAGATTGCCGATAGCGACCGCCTTCTCCGTGTTTTTGTCATCAATAACGGGTGGCGGTAACATCCAGATGATAGGCACGCCCATTAACTGAAGTTGCGCCGTTATATCGACCATGCGTCTGCGGTAAGCGCGGTCCCATTGTTCTGTCCCATAGGCGATGGGCTCATTGTTTTGAGTTATTGAAAAGCGATCGAATGTACCAATTGTAACCACAACGGCGCGAACACGTTCACCGACAAAAGTGAAATCGGAGGCATCAAGCCAGTCATAAAATTTCGTGCTTGTTATCCCAATATCTTTGTCAACGCGGGCCGTGATGGTGACTGACGGAGTTCGTTTGTAGGCGTCAATCAGGCCCTGTGATAACGCATTTGCCGTGACATCGCCGATCACAAGAATACGATTTGAATCTTCCAATTTAGGAAGTGCCGCGGTGGCTTTGCTGCGAGCTTCTGATGCTCGGCGGTTGCTGTTGCTGTTGCGGGTGCGTTTTTGTTTTTTCTTTGTTGTTTTAGGCGCCGAACGAGTTTCGATTTTCTTTTTCTTCTTGCGCGTGCCAAAAAGTCTCTGGAAAAACCCTTGTTTTTTCTTCTTTTGTGCATAGGCAATGCTTGGCCCATCAAGGGTCGGGACCTTAAAGTCGCCAACCATAAA
Organism: Hyphomicrobiales bacterium; assembly: GCA_039973685.1. Lineage (NCBI taxonomy): Bacteria > Pseudomonadati > Pseudomonadota > Alphaproteobacteria > Hyphomicrobiales > Hyphomicrobiales bacterium. Next base: position 22,170 of record JBDWKL010000021.1, on the reverse strand, counting down.
AGTGGCTGCAAGCAGAAGAATTGATAAAAGCCGAAATATGCGCGTCAAAGGTTAGTGCCATCCAGATTGGCTGTATTGGTGCTCAATAGGGTTTATAACCTAATTTTTTTCTGCACGCACACCATTTTGCTCGATAAGGCTAACGTTGTTTATGAACGGAGTTTTTGCAATAAAGCTGTTGTCGGAAACCCGTCTGGAACGGCACCGATTGCCTGTTGATAATTACGTATTGCTTTTCTAGAATTTGGCCCAAGGCGTCCATCAATTCCACCTGTGTCAAACCCTTTGCGGGTCAGCAGTGTTTGCATTTCTTTGCGTTGGGTGCGGGTGAGTGGTTTTAGGTGGCGAGGCCATGCTCCTTTGAACGGTCCAAAACCTTTTAGTCGATCGGAGAGGTGGCCAATGGCGAGGGCGTAGGCATCGGCATTGTTGTACCGTTTGATCACGTCGAAATTTTTAAGCAGCAAAAATGCTGGTCCTTTTGCGCCACCTGGTAAAAATAACCGAGCACTGTCATCAGGCCTTGGATAGCTGCCGCCATTTACGCGTTGAATGCCAAGTTGTGACCAGTCTGCTAGCGTTTTGCGGGATTTTCCGTCTGCGTGGGCGTAATTGAAATTGGCGGGTAATTTAACTTCATATCCCCAACCCTTTCCGCGTTCCCAGCCGCTAACGGCGAGATAATTTGCCGCAGAGGCCAGCGCGTCTTGTCGTGAGCCCCAAATGTTGCGGCGGCCATCACCGTCGTAATCAACGGCGTGTGCTAGATAGGTTGTTGGGATGAATTGCGTATGCCCCATAGCGCCAGCCCATGAGCCCGTCATCTTATCAGGTGTGGTGTCGCCATTTTGCAGGATTTTTAAAGCAGCAATCAGCTCACGATCCCAAAATTCAGCGCGTTTCCCGCCTTTGAAAGCAAGTGTTGATAAGGAGCGGATGACGTTTTTGACGATTTTCGGATTGTTGAGAATTTGACCGTAAGATGATTCAAGGCCCCAAATTGCGATGAGGACATTGCGATCGACACCCCATTTTTCTTCCATAATGGCAAGGTCACTTGCAAGGTTTGCTTTGCCGTTTAAGCCATTTTTGATGCGGGTTTTTGATACGGCTGAATCGAGGTATTGCCAAATTGCTTTGACGAATTCAGCCTGATTTTTCGATGCTCTTAAAATGGCTGGATCTGGAGTGAGGCCGCGAAAGGATCGATCGTATAATGCACTGCTAACGCCCGCAGCTATGGCACGCGGTTTGAAAGTTGATTTCCAATTATTATAAGCGGTGTTGGCCTGTGCCGTATTTGCAAATAAGGCAACGACAAACAGCATAAGCATCTGTTTTAATGCTTTTAATACAATGGAACGTGCAAAGGGCATTCGGTCTCTCCAGTTGCTCAATCTCAAATGATTCGCCTTTAAATATGGCAGAATACGGGCGTTTTCGACAGTCACGCTTCTGTGGTTGCGTGGATAATTAACTCATTTTGAGTCAAAACTTATCAACCAATCACAAAAAGCCGCACCATTTGGGGCGCGGCTTTTAAGAAATACTCTTGGGATCTAGCTTTTCGCAAACAAGCTATTTGTTGTTGCGTTTGGCCATGCTTGCTTCCCAATTGAGCGCCGTTTCAACAATCTCACGAAGATCATTGTGCTTTGGCTCCCATTTTAAAAGCTCGGTAATGCGTCCGTTTCCGGCAACCACTTCACCGACATCTCCCGGGCGACGGTCGATCATTTTCACTTCAAAGTCTTTGCCTGAGACTTCTTTAACGATCTTCGCAACGTCGAGAACAGAATAGCCTTGGCCATAGCCGCAGTTTACCGTGACACCAGGGTTGCCAGTGCGCAATTCAGACAAAATGCCGTAGTGAGCATCCGTCAAATCGGTCACATGGATATAGTCGCGGACGCCTGTTCCATCATGTGTATTAAAATCAGTACCAAACACGCTGAGGCTGTCTCGTTTTCCAAGGGCAGCTTCACAGGCCACTTTGATGAGGTGGGTTGCACCAGCGGTCGATTGGCCTGTGCGTCCTTCAGGGTCAGCACCAGCTACATTGAAGTAGCGCAAAATGCCGTGGCGCAGCGGGTGAGCCGCTGATACATCGCGTAGCATCATCTCTGTCATTAATTTTGATGTGCCATAGGGCGATTCAGGCACCAAAGGCATGTCTTCCATAACCGGCATCACTTCTGGTGAACCATAAACAGCAGCGGTTGAGGAGAAGATGAAGTTTTCAACTCCAGTTGCAACGGCTGCTTCAATTAAGTTGCGGCTGTTGGCTGTGTTGTTGCGGTAATATTTGAGCGGGTCTTCCACTGACTCAGGAACAACCACGGAGCCTGCAAAGTGAATAATCGAATCGACACTATTATCCGAGATGACATCTTTCATCGTGTCCATATCGCCAATATCGCATTTGACGAACTTCGCTTCGGGCGCAATCGCCCACTCAAAACCAGTGACGAGGTTGTCGCAAACAACGACCTTTTCGCCCTTGCCTAAAAGTGTCCAAACCATATGGCTGCCAATATAACCGCCGCCACCTGTTACCAATACCGTCATCTTCAAACCCCTTTTGGAACGTTTGGGTAAAATTCCTAATTCTGTTCACTCCACCTTTAGACATGAATGGTAAAGAAACCGGAACTTAGAGTGTAATTGTTTGGTAGCCGTTAGAGGGACTGACTAGATGAGCCAAAAAATTAAAACCGCTGTTTTGCCTGTTGCAGGTATGGGAACTCGCTTTTTGCCCGCCACAAAGGCAATCGCGAAAGAGATGCTGACCGTTGTTGATAAACCAGTTGTTCAATATGTGGCTGAAGAAGCATTTGAAGCTGGTATTGAGCATATTGTTTTTGTGACAGGTCGCTATAAAGGCGCGATTGAAGAGCATTTTGATATTCATTATGAGCTTGAAACCACGTTGAAAGAACGCGGTAAAACGGACGCTCTGGCTGAACTTGCAACTTGTTTGCCAGTTGCAGGAACCACCAGCTTTACCCGCCAGCAAGCGCCACTTGGTCTTGGACATGCGGTATGGTGTGCTCGCCAAATCGTTGGCCGCGAACCATTCGCGCTACTGCTGCCTGATATGCTGAAATATGGTGAGCCGGGCTGCTTGAAGCAGATGATGAATGCTTACGAAGAACACGGCGGAAATGTTATCGCTGTTGAAGAATGCCCGCCAGAAGAAGCCTTTAAATACGGCGTCGTTGGTGTTGGTGAAGGCGATATGTCTGGTTTTGAAGTAACTGAGATGGTCGAAAAGCCACCAAAGGGTCAAGAACCATCAAATCTGTTTATCTCTGGCCGCTACATCTTGCAGCCTGAGATCTTCGATTATCTTGAAAGCCAAGAGCCGGGCGCTGGTAATGAAATTCAACTGACCGATTCTATGGTGAAGCTTGCAAATGATCAGCGTTTTACAGGCGTGAAGTTTGAGGGTGAGGCTTATGATTGTGGCACCAAGGTTGGCTTCTTAGCAGCCAATGTTGCTTACGCAATGAAGCGCCCTGATATTGCGCCAGAGTTTAAAGAAGAGCTTGCTAAAATTTTAAAATAAGCATTGCTTAAAGACATCAAAAAGCCGGAGCATATTGCTCCGGCTTTTTTATTTGTGCCATGACTTTACGTCGATTTATACGGTGAGAACAATCTTCCCAAAGTGGCCAGAACTTTCCATACGCGCATGGGCTTCATTGGCTTTATCTAATGGAAAATTAGAATCCATAACGGGGCCAACCGTGCCTGCTTCAAGCAATGGCCAGACTTTTTCTTCTAGCTCTTTGGCAATGCCCGCTTTCACAGCGACTGAACGCGCTCTCAGTGTCGAACCTGTATGTGTCAGGCGTTTTAACATGAGTTTGGTGAAGTTCACCTCAGCAATTGGGCCGTTTAAGAAGGCGATTTGGACGATGCGGCCATCTGGTGCGGCGGCACTATAGTTGCGTTCGATGTAGTCACCACCAACCATATCTAAAATAACGTTTGCGCCTTTTTTGCCCGTGAATTCTTTGACGGCTGTTACATAGTCATCTGTGTTGTAATTGACTGCAAGGTCGGCACCGAGGTCGCGACATTTTTGGCATTTCTCATCATTGCCGGCTGTCGCAATAACCGTTGCGCCAAAGGCTTTGCCCAATTGAATGGCTGTCGTGCCAATGCCAGATGCGCCGCCATGAACGAGCAGTACTTCGCCTTCGCCCAATCCGCCGCGCTCAAACACATTGTGCCAAACGGTGAAAAAGGTTTCTGGCACGCAGGCAGCTTGTTCAAAGCTCAAACCTTTGGGGATGGTAAGTGCATTGGTTTCATCGACTAGACAAAACTCTGCATAACCGCCACCGGGTGTAAGCGCGCAGACTTCATCGCCCACTTTGAACTTTGAAGTATCACGGCCAACGGCTTCCACAATACCAGCAACCTCTAAACCGGGGAGAGGGGAGGCGTCTTTTGGTGCGGGATAAAGCCCTTTGCGCTGTAAGATGTCAGGTCGATTAATGCCTGCTGCTTTGACACGAATGAGAATATCGCTGCCTTCTGGATGCGGCGTTGCTACATCGCGGGCAACCAATACATCGGGCCCACCGGCTTCGGTGATCTCTACGGCTTTCATCATTGCAGGTGTTTCACTCATGGCATTAATCCTTCATTTCGCTCTCAAATAGGGCCTTATCTTAGGTATAGAATTGTTCACCACCCCTCGTCTATGGTTTACTAAAGTAGAAAAGGAGCAAAGCCATGTTTGATGATGAACCGCAAAAGAAACCGGTAAGCCATGAGATTGGCCAAGACCTCTCAGCCCTCTCAATTGAGGAGCTGGAAAAACGGGTGGGATTATTGAAAGATGAAATCATTCGTCTTGAAGAAGCAGGCGCCATGAAGCGGGCAAGTATGTCTTCGGCTGAGAGCTTTTTTAAGAAGTGAGTGTTGATCGTTATCCTTACAACTAAGGAAATGAACAGGCTTTCCAAAACCTTACTTTAACGCGGTGTTAATCTTTCTAAGTTATTACTAAGGCTGTTAAAGGAATTTGAGCGGGTCTCTCGTGAAATTCTGGACGAGTGGCTCCTACCACTCTGTTTGACGCTCCCTGTTTAGACTTTATAGCCGCTTCTCGTAAGCGGCTTTTTTTTAACCTTAATTTGCGCTAATTGTTCACAGTGTCATAGACATCTTTTACAAGCTGTCTTTTAGGGCTTATGGTCCTATTGTGCTATCAAGGCACGGTAAAGCGTTTGTATAGGGTGGCTTTCTAAATGACTGATAATTCTAATTTAGTTGATTTGGATGAGACGAGTGGGTTGGTGTCTTTCAGTAACCGCCTCATTGAATCGCCAGCTTTCCTAGAACTTTTTGAACGTGGCATGTCGCTGGTTGAAGAAGCCGCTAATTATCTTGATACAATTGGCCGTGAGCAGTCTAAAGCGATGGAGCGTTCTGAGTCTCTCGCTTATGCAACAGAATCCATGCGCCTTACCACGCGTTTGATGCAACTTGCCTCTTGGTTGCTCTTACAACGGGCTGTCAGCGAGGGCGAAATGACCGTCGAGCAGGCCAAAGAAGAGCAGAAGAAAGTTAAAATCAAAAAGCAAGCAGTCTCAACGTCAGGCGAAAGCTGGGAGTTGTTGCCGGAGGAACTGAAAGGCATGATCGAACGTTCAGTTCGCTTGCAAGAACAGGTTCTGCATTTTGATGACGCGCTTTCAACAAGCGAAAAAGTATCGGTGCAAGATGGCAATCCGCTAGCTGGCCATATCAACCTGCTTGAAGAAGCATTTGGCAGATAAGCTGCTTCTACCGTTCCGTCAGTTTTAATTCTATCCGTCGATTGCGATTGCGGGCTTCTTGTGTGTCTGCTGTGTCGAGCGGTTGAAACTCACCAAAGCCTGCTGAAACCAAGCGATTGGGCGATGCGCCACGCGAAACCAAATAGCGCACCACGGAGTTAGCGCGGGCTGCTGACAAATCCCAGTTATCACGAAGGCGACCAGCGCCAGACAGCGGGATGTTGTCTGTATGGCCGTCAATACGCAAAACCCAATTGATCTCAGTTGGAATTTCGCCTTCAAGCTCAACAATTGCTTCTGCTAATTTATCAAGTTCCGGTTTCCCGTCATCGCCAATACTGTCAGAGCCGGAGCCGAATAGCACTTCTGATTGGAACACAAAGCGATCACCTTCCACGCGAATGTCGGAGCGCTGGCTCAAGATTTCGCGCAAGCGGCCAAAGAAGTCAGAGCGGAAACGAGAGAGTTCTTGCACCTTTTGAGCCAAGGCGACGTTAAGGCGTTTGCCAAGGTCAGCGATTTTCGTTTGGCTCTCGCGGTCACGGTTTTCAGAGGCATCCAGTGCATCTTCAAGCGCCCCAATTTGTCTGCGAAGGGCTGCGATCTGTTTGTTTAAAAGCTCAACTTGAGAAAGGGCTCGTTGGGAAACCGCTTTTTCTGTATCCAATGCATTTTCAAGCGTATCGGCTTTTTCGTCAGCGGCAATTTGTGAGCCACTACCCGCTGACAGCAATCCTTGTAGACGGCTGTTTTCTGCCTCGATGTTGGAAAGGTTCGCGCGAAGGTCAGCCACGGAATCTGTAAGCGTGCCTGTGTTGGCACGTTCTAATGCGAGCAGTTCGGTGAGTTCGGCAATTTGGCCATTTAGTCGGTTCAAAACCGTATCTTTGCCGCTGATTTCTTGGCTTAAGAAAAACTGTGACAGCATGAAAACCGACAGCAAGAAGATCATCACGAGGAGCAATGTCGCCATTGCATCCACAAAGCCCGGCCAATAGTCCGCGCGATTTTCTTGTCTTCTATATCTGCCGAGGGCCATTTTGCGTTAGCTCTTCTTGGATAATGTTTCGAGGAACTTTTTGATTTCTCCCTGCTGGTCGCTTTGTGCTTCCATCCAGTTTCGAACCAATTGCTGTTCTGATCTCATATTTTGCACGAGACCCTGAATGCCTTCGGCAAGATCAGACGTGGCAGATGTGTTTTGTTCGCTTGCTGCTTCAGAAGACCGATTTCCTTGCTGCACCACACGCGCAAGGCGTTCGATTGCGGTTGCAAATTCTGCAGGAGACGATGCGTTTTTAAGATCGCTCAAATCACCCGATAAATCAGTGAAGGTTGAGAGCCAGTCTTCAAGGTTATTGTAAAACCGGTTTTGCGCATGACCAGATTGAAGATCAAGGAACCCGAGGATCAACGAGCCGGATAGACCGAACAAGGAAGATGAAAACGCGGTGCCCATGCCTGTGAGTGGCGCTTCAAGGCCGGTTTTTAAATCTTCGAATATGAGTGATGAATCGCCAGAACCCACATCCAGCGCTTGGATGGTAGATCCAACCGCGTTCACGGTTTGCAGTAAGCCCCAAAAGGTGCCGAGTAGACCGAGGAATACCAAGAGGCCGATCAGATAGCGCGATGTGTCGCGGCCTTCATCAAGGCGTTGGCCAATGGAATCAAGGATGGAGCGCATACCTTGTGTGGAGATGTTAGACTGATTGGAAGCATCCCCTAAAAGGGTTGCCATTGGCGCCAACAATCTTGGTCCCCGTTTGACAGCCACAGCAGCGCGATCAATCCGGTAGGTGTTGACCCAATTTATTTCAGGATAAAGCCGCAGGATTTGCGCGAAAGATAAAAATATCCCGATAAGCAAAACCATACCAATGATGCTGTTTAAGCCCACATTGGCAAAATAAGCTGTGATGATTTGCTGATAGAGTATGAGTGTCGCAAAGGCGACGATGATCAAAAAGATCACCATGATAATCAAATAGCTGTTTGGCTTTTCGATATTGTATGGATCGTATTCTGACGCCATTGGCAAGACTCTCCCCTCAAGCCACCGCATTGTAGCTTTATTCTTAACGAAAATTTGGGAAGAGAGAAGCCCTAGTTTATGTCAAAGGCATGACCGCGCACAGATTGCTGTGGGACAATCGAGTTAGATCGGCATATTTTCCGATTTTTCTACGCTGGGCTTGAATAAGTAGTAAGCGAATTGAGACAAGCGCTATTTTGTGCGCGCTTCTTTCAGTGCCTTACGTAGCTTATTGTGAACATTTTCATTGCCAGCGATGATTTCGCCTTTTTCGAAAATTTTCTTGCCGCCATCAAGGTCTGACAAATAACCGCCCGCCTCAGTGATGATCAACATGCCAGCTGCAATATCCCATTGCTGGAGGCCACGTTCCCAGAAACCGTCAAATCTACCAGCAGCAACATAAGCCAGATCAAGAGATGCAGCACCCATGCGGCGGATACCAGCAGTGCTGCCCATAAGGTCTGCAAGCTCTAGTAGAAACTTGCCGTGTTCTGGACGGCCAATATGCGGGATGCCTGTTGCAATGACACATTCAGAAAGGTTGCGACGATTGGCAACGCGCAAACGTTGATCGTTCATATAAGCGCCTGCGCCGCGTTCAGCCGTGAAGAGTTCTTCCGTGATTGGGTTATAAACCACAGCTGCTTGCAACACGCCTTGGCTTTCAAGGGCGATGGAGATCGCAAACATCGGGATGCCGTGCATAAAATTGGTGGTGCCGTCTAGCGGGTCGATAATCCAGCGGTGCTGTCTATCAAAGCCAATTTCCTCACCGCTTTCTTCCATCAGAAAACCGAATTTTGGGCGTGCTTTTTTAAGCTCTTCATAAAGCGTTTTTTCAGCCTGTTTGTCCGCATTGGTAACAAAGTCGGCAGGGCCTTTAACTGACACTTGAAGGTTTTCTACTTCACCAAAGTCACGTTTCAGCTTGCGGCCTGCTTTCATCGCGGCTGCTACCATAACGTTGAGGAGCGCTGACATTTGCGCCATGTTCAAGAACCTTTCAAGGTTTTAAAGTCAGTTCGATAAGCGGTGAAACTATTCAGCGCGCTTTACGTAGGTGATTTCATTGGTATCAACGATGATCTTATCGCCAACCACAACAAAGGGTGGCACGCCAGTTTTGACGCCGTTTTCAAGAAGGGCTGGCTTGTAAGAGGAAGAAACCGTCTGGCCTTTAATGTGCGGCTCGGTGTCTGTTACTTCCAAAGTCACTTGGTCTGGCAATTGAATGCCGATTGGACGACCTTCGTGGCTTTCCACGGTTACTTCCATGCCGTCTTGCAAGAAGGCAGCGCGTTCACCAACAAAATCTTTTTGAAGCTCAAGCTGCTCATAGCTTTCCATATCCATGAAAACCAGCGCTTCGCCTTGTTCGTAAAGGAACTGATAGTCGTTTTGCTCAAGACGCACACGCTCAACAGTTTCCGTCGCGCGGAAGCGTTCATTGAGCTTGCGACCATCGATCAAATTCTTAAATTCGATCTGCGCAAACGCGCCGCCTTTACCAGGCTTTACATGCTGTGTTTTGACCGCAACCCAGATTGTATCTTGGTGCTGGATAACATTGCCAGGTCGGATTTCGTTGCCATTGATTTTCATGGGACATCACCGTGTTAAATGTGGTTTGCCGCTTGAACCATTATTGTAGCGATTATGCAAGGGGTGAGGCGATGAATGTCGCCTAGATGTGCGAATGGCTTGCCCTTTAGGTTAAGGCGTTCGCGTCCTGAAATGGTTGTCGTGTGGGGCTGTTTTTGGCACAGCTTTGATTTGTGCTTTTCGTTTGTACATTTGTTGATCGGCCTGATCTAAGACGTAATCAATCTTGTTGCCGTCTTTGGCAATGGCAAAACCAGCAGCAACGGACATTTCAGCTTGAAGGCCACCGCTTAAATCAATTTGCCCTTTGAATGCGTTTTCCAATAAATCGCAAACGTGTTGCGCGGCTTCAGGTGTTTCAACAGTCGGCAACATGACACAAAACTCATCGCCACCAAGTCGGCCTAGTGTTTGATCGTCGCTCAAGACGTTTGCAAACTGGCGCGCTGCAATTTTCAATAACTCATCACCAGCCGCATGACCCAAAGTGTCGTTAGCCGTTTTAAACCCATTAAGGTCCATCATAATTGTTGCATAGTTGGATTCAACCTCACCGACGGCTGCAAAGAAACCTGCGCGGTTCAAACATCCTGTAAGGGGGTCGGTGTGAAGTGCTTTTTCTAGCCGCTTCTTTTCGTTTTGCTCTGCTGTAATATCTTCTATGCGAATGAGGGGGATGTGCGCGAAGGGAAATGAACATTCCACGGTTTTGATTTCGTGTAAGTCATGCAAATCAACAGTAAACCCTTCGTTGTTCTTCTCATTGAGGGCTGTTTGAATGATTACTTTGTTTTTATCCGTATTGGGATTGTCTTCGTCGAAGAAGCCTGCTTGCTTTGCTGCATCGTTCCAGCGCTTGGGGCCTTTAAAGCCGATCAGAACCAGCGGTTCTTTCTGTCTTGCGACGGTTTGCCATGCCCATGCTTCCTCAGGAGAGAGGTCACCAGAATAGAGCTCGAAAATCATTTCTAGCAGTCGAATTTTAAAGGCAGAAAATACGAGCTTAGCCAGACCGAAAGCAAAAACCATTGAAACGATCGGAAGATATAAGTAGTGCGTGCTTAGAAGGTAATAGCTTACATAAAAAATACTGAAAATACCGAACAGTGCGTAGACCACCCGCCCAACACGTTTGTTTTTTGTGACGTCCAAAGCAATCGACAAGCTTATCGAAAAAAGACCTATGCCAAGAAGAATGATGAATTCCCAAAAGCGTGAAAAAGCTTTTGTATCAGTTTGCGTTCTCACGGACTCATAAGCCAGCGCAACAAGAGTTACGCGGTTAATTTTAGAGTTGTTGGTATAGGTTAAACCATCAGAGGTGACGGACGTTGGAATGCCGATCAGGATTGTTTTATTTGCCAGTTCTGATGCAGGCAAGGAGAGCACATCCCAAGCTGAAATATGAGTTAATGATTCCAAATCAAAATGCTGGTTCAAGGCGATAGGGCGGAAGCTGGTTTCACCATTCAACCATCGTGCTGCATTAGGGTATACCGCGCCGTTACCTGCGTAAGTGGAGAATTTACGGTATCTATTATCGGTATCCGGGAAGAAACTGCTGCCGAGAACGGTCGTCGTACCGGCAAATTTTTCATTCGGTTTAGAAAGAGCTTGCGTGGGTGTTGGGTTATACGCTGGGATCCCAATTTTCTCTGGCCCAAGCTTTGCTAATGCATCAGCGAGTGCCTGATCGTCTGCAGCGTTGGTTTTGACTGATAGCAAACGATCGAGATAAATTCGTTGAGTGCCCGCACCTTCAAGGTGGTTTAAAAGCTTTGCATAAAATTGGTTCGAGACGGGGAATGATCCAGATTTATCAATAGTCTTGCGGTCGATATCCACAATGAGAATATCTTGGCTAACTGGCGTTCGCTCCATCAATTGTAGGAAATCAGCAATTCTTAAATTGAAAATTTGGGTTTGCGGTGAAAGCAAAATCGCCAAACAAAACAAGCCATATACTGCAATGTATGTGACCTTTAATCCTGTATTTTTTTTAAAATACCTTGGTATGTTTGACAACATTGATACCGCATTCATTGATGGCTTATTTCAGCCACCAACTGTAAATCAAATCTATTAATTTGCCGTAAGTGAAGCTTAAAAAGAAGACGCAGAGGATGGAGGCTGTGATTTAAGTGAAGCCGCAGGGGATGAAGGATTAGACGGCGCGGGTGCTGTTGCAGCTAAAATAGTGTTTGAAATGGTAGCGAAGGTGTTTCCGATGCTTTCACCGCTAGAGCTAACACCGCTGACAATTCCCACAGCGACTAGAGAGCCAATCATGCCATATTCGATTGATATACTGCCCTTGTTATCGCGGCAGAATCTTTTGAAGACTGATGGTTTAGTCTTTGTCGTTTTTACTGATGATATTTTTTTCATAAGCGTAAAACTTCCGAATAAATGGTTCATGTAATAGTGAAATTTTATTTGTCAAAATCCATGTTCAATACCCTTGTACTTGATTGTTTTTAAAGTCAGGTGAAAATTTATGCTCAATTTGAGTTCAATTTATAACGGCTTGTTCATCATAAGCTGGCGATGGCCGGCGATTTTGCGTGACGCTTTTATTTAATGGGGCAATAAAGGCTGCTGCTCACTGAAATCTGATGACATCGTGATCCATATTGCTTTTTGTTCGCGTTATAGTCCAACATTGGGAAAATCGTTTATCCATATGCTCAGTTGGGGCATTTAATTTTATTTGATTTAAGTGTGAGGAAGGCTCGTTGATGGAGTTGAATTATTACAAGCATTCGCGTGGATTTCTATTTTTTGCCGCTGTGTTGATTGCCGCCTTAATTGGTGTGAGTTCACATGTGCAGGCGAAAGAGGAAGTGTCGCAATATGTAATTGAACAATTTGGCAAACCACCTGCCACCCCCAAGGGCGCTCTTTCGTCTGAGATTAAAGATGCTGTTAATGTGGCTTTTGTCAAAAGCATGGAGCAGGGCAATTGGGCGGATGAACAGACATTGGCTCTCAACAAAATTGTTGAAGCGAAAGACCCACGCCTTGTTTGGATCATTGCAGACTTGTTGCGTTTTGCTTCAAGCAGTCAATTGGATTCGGTGCTTGGTGATGCGGCTTCCAAACTTTTGGGTAAAACATTGCCACCAGCTAATTATTGGGGATCGGTCACTGACCACCTGATTGCGTGGGATATTCCTGCACCGCCAGAATATTTGAAAGCGAAACGCGCAATATTCACAACGGTTGTGCCGGGCTGGGATAAGATTTTCGTTGAAGGTGATATTGATTGGCGCCTTGTTTCTTGGGGCGGTGTGCTGATTGACGATCGTGCGTACGATACGACAGACGAGCGCTGCAATTGCATCCCTGCTGCTGACAACCCTGAAGTTGAAAGCGCTAAAGATGCAAAATGGTTAGAAGACGAAGACATCGTCTTTGGCGTTACGATAAACGGTGAATCGCGTGCTTATCCTCGCCAGATCATGGAAGTGCGTGAGATGGTGAATGACACATTGGGTGGTCGCCATCTTGGTATTCCTTATTGTACCCTATGTGGCGCTGCGCAGGCATACTTCACGGACCGCGTGCCAGAAGGTGTTGAACGTCCAATATTGCGTACATCAGGACTTCTCATTCGCTCCAATAAAGTAATGTATGACATTACCTCTCACTCGGTCTTTGACACGTTTCGTGGTGATGCTGTAACAGGTCCGCTTTTGAAGAAGAAAGTGACTTTGAAGCAAGCAACAGTGATTACAACGGATTGGGGTACTTGGAAAAAAGAACATCCAAACACCACTGTGCTCAAAGAAAAATATGCGCTGGGTCAAGACTTTGACTTCCGCAATAACCGCGATGCCAATGGTCCGATCTTCCCTGTAGGTGATGTCGATCCGCGCTTGTCAGTGCATGAAGATATTATTGGTGTGATCACGGCTTCTGGCAAACCTGTCGCGTTCCAACGTAGCAAGGCGCTTATTGCTTTGAAGCGTGGAGACGAGATCGCGGTTGAAAATGTGCGTTTGCAACTTGATGCTGGTGGTATTCGTGCCGTTGGTACAGACGGGTCAGACCTTGGTAGTCACCAAGCGTTTTGGTTCGCATGGTCGCAGTTTCACCCAACAACAGAACTTTGGGGCGGATAAGCTAACCGCCACATTCGCTATTTAGGATTAGTCGCCTGCTCTAAAAAAGAGCGGGCGCGTTCCGTCCAGCCTTTTGGTAAGCCGTGGCCGCCATTATGAATGTCGAGCTTTACGGGTGCGTGCTTACAAGAGGCGTTCCAAATGCGGCTTCTAAAATCTGCGTCAATTTTGATCTCATCAGGGTTTGATCTGCAGCCATTTGCTTGGCGTGCGCGGTCAAGGCTTTCCCAAATACTGCCTTGGTGCCAATCACGTATGATGCGGCCTTCAAACGGCACTTGGCTGTCGGCAAAGCCGTGTATTTGCATGATCGGCAGAGATTTGAGGCCCGCACAATTGGTTGTATTCGGTCGTCGTAATGCGCCTGCAACACTGACCATTCCAGCAAGTTTTTCGCCCTGCTTGCAGGCAAGAAGCCAAGCCATAGAACCGCCAGCCGAAAAGCCGCCAACGAAGATTTTGTTGGGGTCGAGCTTTGCGCGTTTTCCGGCGGCTTTCAAAACTTTGAAAGTGAAATCCACATCATCGCGCGGTGTCCCGTCGCGGGCGGGGTAGGAACGTGGCCCGTCTTTCGAGCGCTGATAACCGTTTGGTGCGATTAAGACATAGCCTTGATTGAGGAAGTCCCGTTGTAAGCCGCCACTTCGATGAATGGATGCGCCATTGCCACGGTGTCCGTGATACCAGATTAAAACTGGATGAGGGCCGTCTCCTGCAGGCACGCGCATGTGGTAACTTCCACCCTCGATTTCACAAGGAGCCTCTGGCCCGCATTGTTGGGCGTTGAGGGGTAAGCTCGCACTGAGCGAAATGAAAGTGGTAGCAAAGGGAAGCAAGGACCATTTCATCTTCTTCATTGAAACGATGCCCATGCTAACTTCCTTCCGGCAAGGCGGCGAGCCAATCAAGCCCGTGGCCGACCCATTCTGCTGGAATGGAATGCCCGCGTTTATGCAAGCATAATTCTAAAACACGTCCGCTGCTGCTTTTATCCCAGCGTTCACACGAAAGACGTTTGTCACCGCTTTTCACGGTGCGAGCATCGTTTGATGCACCGTTGACGCGGGTGAGAATATCGAAACCTTCAGGGATTGGCATGGAGTTATAAACGCCCACTTCATCGAAGGAGACGACGCGATCTTTGAGACCATGAATATGACGAAGGTTCACAGGACCAGTTGCGCATGTATCTGGGTTGGAACGCCAAAAGCCACCTGCGATGGGGGCGTAAGCGCGAAAGAGGTCGCCTGTATAACACGCAACATTCCACACCATAGAAGCCCCACGCGAAAAGCCAGAGGCGAGGGTTTGGCTCTCGTCAATTGGCCAGCGTTTTTTGATGTCTTTCATCACGTCGCGAATATAGGCCGCCTCATCACGCCCACTTTCCGCGCGGCCTTTGCCGATTTGGCGCCAATAACCTGTTTGTGCGAACGGGGCGACAAAGAGCGCGCCTCTGGTTGTGGCACCCCTTACCATGCCACGATTGCGAAACGTGCCCTCAGGTGTCCCATTCCAGCCATGGAAATAAACAACTAAGCGAAGGGGCGTTTTGCCGTCCCAATTTTCTGGTTCAGCGGCAAGGTAATATCCATCTTCCACCTCGCACCTGCTTTCTGCACCGCAAGCGTGTGCACTAGCTGGAAGCAATAAGAGAGCGAGAGATAAAAGCAGAAAGCGCATGGAATACCTTTAAGGGAATTTTTCGATAAGAGATCATTTGCGCTTTGGTGTTTTGCATCAACCAAATTGTTTGTGATGTGGGAATTTATGGGCTTCGATCAGCGTGCTGTCGGCACCCATTTTTCAGCCAATTTAGTTGCTGCAGCTTTAGCTTCGTCATCCAATTCATTGAACAAGACATCGAGGTGTTTGTCTTTGAAACCTTGTTTCTTCGAGATGAGATGCCAACGGGCTGAACTGAGAGGATCTAAGGGAACGCCAGCGCCTGTGCGATAAAGATGTGCGAGGCGGTTTTGCGCAATGGCATTGCCAGCGCGCGCATTCACAAGGAACCATCTTGCTGCATCATCTTCGTTTTTGCCAATGCCGATGCCGTTTAAAAGGCGGGTGGCGTATTCTATTTGTGCCGTATCATGGCCGCCACGGGCTGCTTGTCCAAAATAGATGGTTGCGAGAATTTGGTCTTTCTTTACGCCATGGCCTTCACGGTATAGTTCGCCGATGGCAAATTGCGCATCATGATTACCAAGTTTTGCTGCTTTCAAAAGACTATCCGCTGCAAGCTCGATGTCTTTTTCTAGCACTTCGCCAGTAAGGCGCATGAGGCCTATATTATAAAGGCCGAGTACATGATTTTGTTCGGCAGCAATGGTAAAATATTTTGCGGCTTCCTGCTTGTTTCGTTCAGTGCCAATGCCATCTAAATGCATGAAACCCAATTGAAACGCTGCCTCGCGGTTATTGTTATCTGCACCCAACTTGAACCAAGAAAACGCAATTTTTTGATCTTTTACAACACCAAGCCCTTGGCGATAAAGTTCGCCGATTAAAGCCTGTGCCGCACCGTCGCCAATCTCTGCAAGATCGGTCGCAACGGCAAGGGCGGAGAGATAGAGGCCGCGTTGAAAATAACCATAGGCAACATCAGCATCGGGCTCCAGTTCACCAAGGGATGCGCGGGCGCGATCTAGAATTTTTTGTTCAACTTCCCCAGGCGAAGGGCGGCGTTCGGTATCCTCTTTTGCTTTTTCTGCTAAAGCGGGATTGGGTGTGCTGGGATTTGATTTTACTGTCGCAGGCTTTTCATTTTCCGCTTCCACGTTGGCCTTTTCATCACTTTGCGCAATCGCATGAGGGACTGCAAACATCAGTGTGAAAAGAGGAAGAAGGAATAAACGAAAATTACGCATCCAAAGCAGCCTTTCGGGCTTTAAAATCTGTGTCGAGTAATTGGTTTGCTTGCGCGAGTGCCGCCTTGGGATCGTCTGCATCCCAAACTGCTGTACGAAGGCCGACGAAATCAATGCCGGCTTTTGATGCTTGCTCGACGCTTTCCAAACTACTTCCACCCATAACGACACCTGGAACTTCAAACAGCGAACACCACCATTCAGCCAGTTTGAACATCTTTGGAAAGATATCCGGCTTTGTGTCACCATCAAGGCGGCCAAAGAAAAGATAATCAATTGGACCTTCACCCATTTCCATTGCTTCATGGCGCGTGGGGGCGCTTGCAACACCCATAACCTCGCGGCCAGCATGGGCTTTTACGGTTTCAACAATGTCTTCGGTCGCACCATCAAGATGAAGACCATCAGCGCCTGAGCGGCCCATCACTTGGCTATCATTGTGGATAAGTGTCGCGACCTCGTGCTCTTGTGCAATCGGGATCAGCGTTTTTGCCGCTTCTTGATAATTACCGTCTTTGGGCGGAAGGATCAAAAGCGAAGCAACGTCACCGCCTGCAAGGGTTTCGGATAATACCTTCGCAAACGCCGCCGTTTCATAGTCAGCTGGCGTGATGAGGAAAAGGCGGGTGCGATAAATTTCTGGGTCATGTTTTTTGGTCATAACGCCTTATTAGGCGTCTATGAGGTTGGGATCAAGTTTGCGCCATAAACTGTATTAAAATTGGCGAACACTTCCTGTTTCGCAGAAGATATATGTCGCTAGTTGATCCACCATGAACACCTTCATCAGTGTTTATGAAAAACCTTCTGCATGATCTTCCAACCATCATTTGTCTTGATGAGAGTAAATTGATCTGAAAACCTATTCCCACCCCAATTATGCAATTCCACACGGACGGTTGCCGTCGAATGGCTTACATCAATGGGGCCTATTTCAGCGACAACATCAGGGGAGGGGTCTCTAGCATCCACACGCTTAAATAACTCTTCAATGCCACCGCCTTCAATCTGGCCGTCGGCTGCCCAATACATTGTGGCATCTGCATGAAAGATCGGTCGCATGATGGCGGAATCTGCTTTTCGCCCACTCTCAATATACGCGTCCAGCATTTCTCGGATAGCCACTTCTTCACTCATAACAATCTCCTTTGAGCCTTTAGAGTGAGGGTAATCGTTGGCCAAAAATATCGCAAGCTATAGATGAAGGTGCACGTGTTGGGATCAAGTTTGAGGTTTCAAGCCTTGGATAATCTTTTGTTTTACAATTGTCTTACTTCAAACCATGTTTGAAAAATTTTACTGCTTTTTCAACGGTTCCAAAATTGGCTAAATCATTGTGTCCGGCATTTTTTATTTCTTCAAAAATAGCTTTTGATGAAGCTGTATCATGCAATAGCTTGCCATGTTTGATCGGGACGACACCGTCTCGATTACCATGCATGATCAAGATGGGTGCGGTGACATTTTGGATGCGTAAATCTGATCGAAATTTGTGTTTAAGAAGCAAACTAACGGGCAACCACGGCATTCTGTCTTGGGCAACAGCCATAAGGGAATCGAACGGTGATTCCAAAACAACAGCAAACACGTCCCGCTCCGTTGCAAGGTTTACGGCAACGCCTGTTCCAAGGGAATGGGCGTATAATCCAACGCGTTGGGGTTTTTGATTGATAATAAAATCATAGGCAGCCTGTCCATCAATGAACAAACCAGTTTCAGATGGTTCACCTGAACTTCCTGGATAGCCTCGGTATTCAACGAGTAATACGCCAAACCCTTGTTCGGCTAAATGCGCACCTTTTTCTTTTTGAAAAATTGCTGCGTCGCCATTTCCATGAAAAACAAGGATTGTAGCTTCTTCCTTTTCAGATGGATGATGGAGGGCAAAGAGTTCTTCTCCATCTGGCGTTGTTATTGCGGCCCGCTCAAATATCTCATCTTCAAACCCTTCAACAGCAATATTAGGTGCGGGAAAGATAAGGCGTTCTTGCACAAAGTAGATTGCCATCACCCCGCAGCATGCGACTGCAAATAGAAAAAAGAGGGTGAAGAGAGAAAAATTAAAAATAGGCAAAGCTCCACTCTTGATCGAGGCAAATTTCACATTGGTAAGTAGTGATCATCTGGCTTTCATACAAGAAGTGAAATTGGAGGAGGCAATTGGCGCTCTAAAAAGAAAAACCCCCAGACAGGGCTGGGGGTTTTAAATTAATATTCTTATCGGCTTTAATTACAAACAGAACGACCGTGGCTTTGTAGGTCGTGGAAGGCTTCTTCGAGACGAGCGGCCATTGATTGTTGGATCGCGCGGTTCCATTTGCGTGGGTCGTAGAATTTCTTCTGCGGCGCACCGGTCTCTGGGCAAATTTGATGCTTAAAGGCAATTGGGTGGGCATCAACATAATCGCCAATACCTTTCGCACATGCAAATTGTGTGTCGGTGTCGATGTTCATTTTGAACACGCCATAAGACAAGGCTTCAGCAATTTTTTCTTTCTCAGAGCCTGAACCACCGTGGAAGACGAGATGCAATGGCAAAGAGCCAGTGCCGCGTTCGGCTTCAACTAGTTTTTGGCTGTTGATCAGAATTTCTGGGCGAAGCTGTACATTGCCCGGTTTGTAAACGCCGTGCACGTTGCCAAAAGACGCGGCAACCGTGAAGTGACCGAGGTCTTTCAACGCATCATAAGCCTGCAAAACATCTTCTGGTTGGGTGTAGAGGTGAGCGCTATCAGCACCTTCATCTAGGTCATGCCCAACGCCATCTTCTTCACCGCCGGTAACGCCGAGTTCGATTTCAAGTGAGATATCGCACGGTGCCATACGTTTCAGATAATCGGCACATGTGCCAATGTTATCGTCGAGTTCTTCCTCAGATAGATCGATCATGTGAGAAGAAAAGAGCGGCTTGCCGGTCTCTTTTTTAGCGGCTTCATTGTAATCCATCATGCCATCGATCCAAGGCAACAACTTACGGTTCGCATGGTCGGTATGCAGGATAACTGCAACGCCGTAATCTTCTGCCATCATGTGAACGTGACGGGCTGCAGAGACTGCGCCTTTCACTTTCATATCAATGGTTCCAATTGATGGGCCACCGAAAAACCCAGCGCCACCATTCGACATTTGAATAATGATGTCCGATTTGGTCATTGCGGCTGATTCAAGCGCGGCATTCAGTGAGTTAACATCTGCAACATTGACAGCTGGAAGGGCGTATCCGCCGCTCTTACAAGCCTCTACCAAAGTTACATATTCTTCGCCGGTTACGACACCAGGTTTGAGTTTAGTCATCTATATCCCCCATTACATAATTGCGGTTTCAAAAAACGCCTTTAAATCACCAAATTACAGCCCGAAATCTGCGGGGCAGCGTTTGAATTTGTTAGATGATGATTAGCTTTTTTTTCTTCAAATTTCCAGTGCCGTTTTTGCGAGCAGCCTTTTTAATATCATTATTTTGGTGCTCACGATTATGGTGCCGCATTTTAGTGCGTCTCATCTGGTGACGGCTTTCTTCGTCGGATTATCAAATGTCTGATAATGCCGATAAGACTTATCAGCACCCAACAAGCTTCGATAACAAAAGCGCCCGCATTAAATTCATACACGAGCGACCAAACAATAAGGCTAGAACCGACCATATTGACGATTGGAAAAATCAAACTCTCCGAACGAAGGCGCCCGATTTGATTGAGGAAATATGCGCCAACCACCAAAAACGCGCCGAGAATGCCAGCGATGTCTATGATGGTGAGGTCTGTCATTAGTTCCGCAATATCTCAACGCCTGGCAAGGCTTTGCCTTCTAGCCATTCAAGGAATGCGCCGCCTGCGGTGGAAACGTAAGAAAAGTCTTTCGCAGCACCTGCATGGTTGAGGGCAGAAACCGTATCGCCGCCACCAGCAACAGACATGATCTTGCCGTCTTTGGTTGCTTTTGCCGCGTGTTGAGCTGCGGCAACGGTTGCTTTGTCAAAAGGTGAAATTTCAAAGGCGCCAAGTGGACCATTCCATACGAGGGTTTTGGCTTGATCAATGGCAACGCCAACCCGCGCTACTGCGTCTGGGCCTGCATCTAGGATCATTGTGTCTGATGGAACGTTTCCAGCAGCCACCACTTCGTTGTCCGCATTGGCTGCAAATTCTTTGGAAACGACCACGTCGCTTGGAAGAATGATTTCGCAGTTTTCTTTTTCGGCTGCGGCAAAAATTTTCAAGGCAGTCGGTGCGAGGTCGTGTTCGCACAGGGATTTGCCAACATCAACGCCTTGGGCTGCAAGGAAGGTGTTTGCCATGCCGCCGCCAATTACGAGGCTATCAACCCGTGAGACGAGGTTTTCTAGAAGGTCGATTTTGGAAGAGACTTTTGCACCACCGACAACGGCCACCACTGGGCGTTCAGGGCTTGCAAGGGCTGCTTCTAGTGCTTCAACTTCTGCCTGCATGGTGCGGCCAGCAACAGTTGGAAGATGACTTGCCAGACCAACAGTTGTTGCATGAGCACGGTGAGAGGCTGAGAAAGCATCTGCAACAAAGATGTCGCCCATACTTGCGATTGCTTTCGCAAAATCAGGATCGTTTGCTTCTTCACCTGGGTGAAAGCGTGTGTTTTCTAACAGTGCGATGTCACCGTCTTGCATGGCAGACAGCATTTCCATCACTTCTTGCGGTCCGTTCGCGCCGACCATAGCGACAGGTTTTCCAAAAACCTTTGCACATGCTGGGGCAACAGGCGCAAGGCTCATTTCTGGCACGACCTTACCTTTAGGGCGTCCAAAATGAGCGAGCAAAATAACTTTGCCGCCTTTGTCAGAGATTTCTTTGATTGTTGGAGCAACCCGTTCAATGCGGGTTGTATCCGTCACGACGCCATCATTCATGGGTACATTGATATCCACGCGAACAAGGCAGCGTTTGCCGGTTACGTCGATGTCGTCGAGTGTTTTAAAAGCGGTCATGCAGCTTACCTGATCTTGCAAGTGCCCTCATCGCCGCCTTGTTAGTTAGAGGCTAGCGAATAGATCTGGAAAGTCTGGCACATCAAGTTCGACAATGGCGTAACGAACCCATTCTCCATTGTTGAATAATGCATCATACCCAGAAACCAACGCTGCAGTAACAGCGACTATAAGAGCAAATTTCCAAACATCGTCGAACATAACGTATCCTTATTTGTTGAACGTTTATCGACGGTAATATTAGCAGAAAGCCGCCCTTGAGGGGCGGCTTTCTTAATAAATGGTTAAATGTACTTGGCGAGAGCCACCGCAGTGTCAGACATGCGGTTAGAGAAACCCCATTCATTGTCGTACCAAGAAAGGATACGAACAAGGTTGCCTTCAAGCACTTTGGTTTGATCCAAAGCGAAGATTGAAGACCGTGGGTCATGGTTGAAGTCTTGGCTTACAAGCGGTTCATCTGTGTAGCCAAGGACGTTCTTCAAAGGACCGTCAGCGGCTTTGATGATTGCTGCATTGACTTCTTCAGCTGTTACATCGCGCGATGGCACAAATTTGAGGTCTACAACAGAAACATTTGGTGTTGGAACACGGATCGCAGCACCATCAAGTTTGCCTTTAAGCTCTGGCAATACGAGGCCAACAGCTTTTGCAGCACCTGTTGATGTTGGGATCATAGACATTGCAGCCGCTCTACCGCGATACAAGTCTTTGTGCATTGTATCCAATGTTGGCTGATCACCCGTATAAGAGTGAATTGTTGTCATGTAGCCTTTTT